>JAEUIG010000718.1 GCA_016795125.1 Planctomycetaceae bacterium
CACCTGACAACCAAGCGGCCGGGAACGATTCCCACCGGCAACCAGGATCGCGACGGGCGGGCGCCCTGGACCGTGCTGATCCTCCCCTACCTCGAAGAAACCAACCGGTACAACCTGTTCGATCTCAACCTGCCGTTCGCCGTTCGCAAAGACAAGCAGACGAACGTGCCCGAACCGAACCGGACACAGCAGTTCGAGCCGTGCACACGGTACCAGTGTCCGAACGACCCGACGGATGCGAACGGACTGTGCAGCAATTACGCCGCATGCCAGGGGGGCGGCGAGCCGGAAGAAGCGGCCGAACAGACCTTTCCGATCTTCGGCCAGAAGCCGCGGCTGTTCTATGACAACGGGATGTTCTTCCACAATTCGAGCGTCAAGTTCGCCGACCTGACGGACGGGTCGTCCAACGTGATCATGGTGGGTGAGACGAAGTACATTGGCACGCCGAACAGCTTTCAGCCGACGCAGGCCTGGTGGCCGTGGTCGGCCGCGATCCGTTCCGACGACGCCAGCCTGCACTCGGCGCTGTTCAACATCGCCTCCGCGACCGATCCGATCAACTTTCCGCAGAACGGCGAATACACGGAGGAGGATATCCGGAAGATGCACGCCGTCATGGAAGGCATGCACCACGGCGGCCAGCAGCGTGTGTTCGGCAGCTGGCATCCCGGCGGCGCCGGCTTCGCCTTCGCGGACGGGTCCATCCATTTCCTCAGCGAGAACATGGATGTCACGGTCTATCAGCGGCTTGGCAAGCGCGCGGACGGCGAGCCGACGGAGTTCTGACGCAGGGACTTGGGATCAGGGACTGGGGACTGGCGATTAGCGCATCGACAGACTCGATTCCCGACGCAGTTCCATTCCCTATTCCCCATTCCCTACTCCCCATGTCAAAGGCCGAACAAGCACCGACGACATCATGGTTCTACCGGGTCGGCGACCGGGACGTGGGGCCGGTGATGTCCAACCGGCTGCGGCAACTCGCGCGGCAGGGACGCCTTTCGGACGATGACCTCGTGCGGATGGGCCGGACCGGCCAATGGGTCGCGGCCGGGTCGATCGACTGGCTCTCCGCCAGGCCGCGGCCGAAAGAAGCCGCGCCGCCGGAACCCGCCGATGAACCGGCGGCCGAACCACCCGCCCCCAGCGCTGCTGCGGAAATGCGGGTCTCGCTCGGTTACGCACTCCGCAATCTCTACTACTCGGTCACGCACTTCACGGTCGCCAGCGTCTGGGTGGTCCGACACGTTCTCGGAGTCGTGGCGCTGATCGCGATCATGGTGATTCTCTTCAACATTCTGCGCGATCTGGGAATGTTCGACTGGTCCGGTCCCGTCGACGTGCTGGGCACGGTGCAGACCCTGGGCGCCGAAGTAAAACAATTGCGCGCGGCGAAGGCCGGCGACGCAGAATGGGACCAGCTCGCCGAGCGCGGCACAGCAGCACTCAAGCCGGTTGTCGCGCGGTTGGAGCGGGACGCCAGTTCCGAAAACCGCATTGCCCAGATGCTGCTGTGGTCGGCGCGCGACTGCCTGCCCAAGATGTTTGTCGACGCCCGTCAGGAACCGAGCGCGTCCGAAGCCCGCTACGACGAATACATGGGGAACGTCGCGGCACTGGAGAAGAATCAGCCAATCTACGGCGGCAACCTGGGAGGCCGCATCAATCGGGACACGGGTTCGTTTTCGGCCCCCGGCCAGGCCGCGGGGGGCGGTCCCGAGTGGACGACGATCGCCCTCATCGCGGTGATGGTCGTCGCCGACCTGGCCATCATGGCCTGGCTGTTCCGCGCCTGGCAGCGCCGCCGTGCGTGAACTGGGCCCTTTCAGGGGAAACCAGGAGGCAACAGGGGAAACGAAGAGATGGTCAGCAACCTGCGCTGAGGGGCTCTCGCACACGGAATAAACTCAACTCTGCAATGCGCTGACCTCCCGTTGGATCGTTCCTCCGTTCTCTCTGTTGCCTCCTGTTCTCCTTGTTTTTCGATGCGGCGGTCGCAGCCTCATGCCTCCCAACCGCTGCTGTCCCGTCCGCGCGCCCGCTGATATACTTCCGGATCGCGGAAAAATCGGATCTGAAGGCGGGAAGCAGGGTGAGCGGAGCGCGGACAATGCAGGTGCTGGTGATCGGACAGGGGGGACGGGAGCATGCGCTGGCCTGGAAGCTGAGCCAGTCGCCCAAGGTCACGCGGGTGTTCTGCGCACCGGGAAACGCCGGCACAGCCCGCGACGTAACAAACGTCGACATCAATCCAACCGACGTGCAGCGGTTGATCAAGTTCGCGCGCACGGAACGGATCGACCTGACCGTCGTCGGTCCCGAGGCCCCGCTGGTTGCCGGCGTTGTTGACGCCTTTGAAGACGCCGGTCTGCGCGTCTTCGGTCCGAACAAGGCCGCTGCGCAGCTCGAAGGAAGCAAGGCATTTGCCAAGCAGATCATGAAGCTGGCGAAGGTGCCGACTGCGGAGTTCCAGACGTTCACCGACGTCGACGACGCCGTCCGCCACATCGAGGAACGCAGCATCGGCAAGCTGGTCGTGAAGGCCGACGGCCTGGCGTCCGGCAAGGGGGTTTACGTCTGCGACGATCGGGACGAAGCCATTGCGGCGGTACGGCGGATCATGGTCGACAAGGAGTTCGGCAAGGCCGGCGCTCAGGTGGTCATCGAAGAACGACTTTCCGGCCAGGAGCTCAGCGTGCTGGCCATCGTCGACGGCCGGATGATCGTCCCTCTCGAAGCTGCGCAGGACCACAAAGCCGCCTACGACGGCGACCAGGGCCCGAACACCGGCGGCATGGGCGCCTACAGCCCGACGCCGATCGCCCCGCCGGAGGTGATGGACGATGTCGTTCAGAAAGTGCTGATTCCCATCGTTCACACGCTGCGCCGGCAGGGCATCGAGTATCGCGGCGTGCTGTACGCCGGACTGATGCTCACCGCGCAAGGTCCCAAGGTGCTGGAGTTCAATGTCCGGCTCGGCGATCCCGAAACCCAGCCGGTCCTGATGCGGCTCAAGACCGATCTGTTCGACCTGCTGTGGGCTGCGACCGAAGGGACGCTGCGCGAATTCCCCGCCCTGGAGTGGGACCCGCGTCCGGCCATCTGCGTCGTGATGGCATCGGAGGGATACCCGGGCGAGTACGCCAAAGGGCACGCGATCCGCGGCCTGGACGACGCCGACAAGCTCCCCGACACCAAGGTGTTCCACGCGGGAACCGTCCAGCTGGGGGACAACGTCGTCACCGACGGCGGCCGCGTCCTCGGCGTTACGGCGATCGGCAACGACGTCGCCGACGCCAAACGCCGCGCTTACGAAGCCGTCAAATGCATCCGCTGGAACGGCGCCTGGTGCCGGAAAGACATTTCCGACAAGGCCAGGGCGTACGTGTCCTGAGTGGTCACACGGGAATGCAGCCGTAGGGTGCGGCTCGCCTCACCGCGCACCACCGGCGTCGGTGCGTCAAGACGCACCCCACGCCCTCAATCGCCGGCCGGCGCGACGAACTGCAGCACGAACAGAAAGTGCAGCAGACTGCCGACGATCGTGCACACGTGCCACACGGCGTGGAAATACGGATGCCGATGGTCGTTCACGAGGAACCAGACGCCTCCGGTGTAGGCCAGCCCTCCGGCGAGGATCATGCCGAGTCCTCCGACATGGCTGACCTCATAGGCGCGGAACAGAATCGGCACCGGCAGCCAGGCCATCAGCAGGAAGAACAGCGGCCGCAGCGTCTCATCCGGACGCCGCACCCGCACGCCGATCCCCACGAGTGCATACAGCCAGAGGCCGATCAGAATCAGGCTCCAGAGTCCCTCGCGCGCGTGCACCAGTCCGAAGGGGGTGTACGTTCCCACGATCAGCAGGAAGATGCACACCTGGTCGAGCATGCGAAAAAAACGCCGCCGTTCTGCGTCTGCGAACGAATGGGACAGCGTCGATGCGGCGTACAGCGCCAGGAGCGAGAGAGCGTAAATCGCGCAGCCGGCGATCCGGTACGGATCGCCCGTCGACATGGCGGTGGACATCAGCACGCCGGCGCCGAGCAGGCTCAGGCCAAATCCCAGCGCATGCGTGAACTGGTTGGCCGTTTCGCTCGAGCAGGCGGTCTCGGCAGGCAGCGCCGGTGCTGCGATGTCCAATGCTTGCGACATGTCCGACTCGTCAACTGAATCCGATCTGCCGCCGAAGTTCGGCGGTCCGACCACTCCACCGTCGCCGGGGGGTGGAAATTACGTCATCGGCCCAGTTTGGGGAAGGGGGTCTTGGCGACCGAAGTTGCACAATCCGCAAGTCCCTCCGTGATGCTCGGGAAGCCGCCGCGTGCGGTCTCAGCCTTTTTCGCGGTGAGCAGCCGAAAACGGAAGTCTGGTCGTCGTTCCGTCGATGGCGCACAGCGTCACCGCCGCCGCCAGCACGCAGCCGAGCTGGGCCGCATTGACGACCTGCGACCAGTGGTGAAGTTGCTGGAATTCGGCCGGACGAGCCTGCCCAGGGGGCGTGATCATCCGCGCCAGCGGGCTGTAGATGCAAGGGTAGTCGTACGCCATCAGGCCCAGTGCCATTGCGGACAAGATGGCAGGGGCGTACGTCGCGGGCCGGCGCAAACCCTGGATCAAGAGTAGCATAAGATTCAGCAGCGCGCCGCCGATAGCCGCAAATCCGCAGACGTAATAGGCGGGAAATCTCAGCAGCACAAGCTGGTCGCGGATCGTGGAATCAAACCCCGGAAAGCGCACCTCGCGCACGCCGATGATCACAAACAACGTCGCCGCGCCGAACCAGGCGGACAGCAGAAACCGGGCGAGCATTAAAGCAACACGGGACATTGCAACTCGAGTGTGCTCAAGAACCGGGAATACTGCGTCGCATCGTCAGCAGACCGACACAAAGACAGGAAGTCACCAAGACGCGCAAAGGAGATTGAAGAGCATGTCTCACACTCCCACGCCGGGATGTGTGCTCGGCGAATCGCGAGCGGTGAGCAGCATTTCCGCTCGTTTCTTTCTTTGTGCGTCTCTGTGTCTTGGCGGCTTTGTGTCAAATCGAGTCTC
>JAEUIG010000596.1 GCA_016795125.1 Planctomycetaceae bacterium
GAAGTCGCCACAATCATCCGTACCGACGGCTATTCATTGTTACGTCGTTCTCAGACACCCTCAATGAGCCACGGGGTTCATCCCCGTGGCACGGCGGCAACATCGAATGCCGACACATCGCCTCCGGTGATTCTCCTGGACACGCTCGGCGAACTCTCGGCGTGCTGGGGTCTGGCGGAGATCGCGTTCGTCGGCGGGAGCCTGTCGACGCGTGGCGGCCAGAACATGCTCGAACCCTGCGCGGCGGGAGCAGCTGTCGTCGTCGGCCCGAACACCTGGAACTTCCGGCACGCGGTGGAACTGCTGACCGGCGCCGGCGGTCTGGCGGTCGTTCCGAGCGCCGACGAGCTGGCGGCCACGATCCGCCGCCTGCTCACGGACTCGCTGGCCGCCGAGCGAATGCGTCACGCATCGCGCGAAGCCATACAATTGCAGCAGGGGGCGACTGGACTGACCGTGGAGTTGCTGGTCAGCAGCCTGCCGACGTTACTCGATTGTACGGAGGGGCAACGCGCGGCGGCGTGAAACCGCAGATCGTTCCGAACTCATCTGAACGCTGTCGGAGTCCATTTCCGGCCCTGTTCCAACTTGCATCAACAGGCCGGTTCCCCCTATGATCCGGGTTCGTCTGGTACCCGAGAGCGGAGTGATTGCGCGCCGCTGAGTGAAATTGAAGGTCGAACTGCAATGGCACATAAGAAGGGACAAGGCTCCACCCGGAACGGCCGTGATTCGAACGGCCAGCGGCGCGGGGTCAAGAAGTACGGCGGCGAGGCGGTGATCGCCGGGAACATTCTGATCCGCCAGTGCGGCACGAAGTGGCACGCCGGGCGGAACGTCGGCACCGGCAGCGATTACACGCTGTTCGCGCTGGTCGATGGCAACGTGTCGTTCGATCAAGGCGGCCGCCGGATTAATGTGACCCCCGGCGCGAATTGATCGCGGATTTTGGTTACGCCCGTTGGAGTTCAGCCTTCAGGCTGCTTCGGCGGGCGATTGCGTTTTGGTGGGGGACGGTATGCGGCGCAGGAGCGGTTTTCCCGCGCGTCATTGACTTAGCGGCTTGGCAGGAGCCTCGCCCTCCCTTTCACAATCCCAACCAGCTCACTTGGACTCCCACGGGGATGAACCCCGTGGCTCGTGATCCGTCAGCCGGCGGCGGCGACGGGGGCTGGCGACCGGACATACTTGGTGAGCGTCACCGTGTTGCCGCGATCGTTGTATTCGACGCTGTCCATGAAGGTCCGCATCAGCAGCAGGCCGCGACCGCAGGGGCGGTCGATGTTGGCGGGATCGGTCGGATCAGGCAGGCAACTGGGATCGAAGCCGGGGCCTTCGTCGCGGACGATGTAGCGAATCCGCTCGGACGACAGCTCGACTTCCAGCGTGATGTTTCGCAGCGAATACGGGAGCATGGTCGTCCGCTCGCGCGCGAGGTTGTAGAACAGCGCGTGGTCGTGCTCGCGCAGCTCGGAGTTGACTTCCAGGTTGCCGTGATAGGCCGCGTTGAGCAGGGCTTCTTCCAGCGCGACGCCGACGCGGAGCCGCTCGGCTTCAGTCAGCAGGCCCATGTCGCGGATCAGCCCCTGGAGATAGGCGACGGCGGACGTGAGCAGAATGGAGTCGTTGCTGAGGACATACGTCGCGTGCAGGGTGCGCATGCGTTCCATCAGCGTGCGCTTGGTCTGCCGTTCTTCGGAGAGAATCAGCACGCGTTCGACGACCGGGACGAGGTCCGGACCGAGTTCGCGCTTGGGGACGTAACTGGCGGCGCCGCGTTCGAGCGCGTCGACGGCGATGCGTTCGCTCCCCTGGGCCGTCATGAGCACCAGCGGGATAAGCGGGTACTCGCGCTGAACGGCCTCGACGAGTTCGAGTCCGTTCAGTTCCGGCATCTGCATGTCGGTGAGGATGAGGTCCGGGCAGCCGGCGGCGATGCAGGCCAGGGCTTCGCGGCCGTCGCAGGCGTACTGCACGAACCAGTTGGGATGGCGTTCCAGGAGCCCGCCCGCGAGCCTTCGGTCCGTGGCGGAGTCATCGACGACGAGGATTTGCGTCATCTTTGTTGGAATCTCGGAATCGAGTGTCACGCCGGGCGCGTTGAGTCCGACCGGACGCACCGCTGTGAGGATATGTGGCAGCCTTGCGCAACATCGATGTCGCGCTTCTGCAGAACTACGATAATCGCCCCGGGGGGACCGTGCCAAGCGGCGACCGGCTTCCGGAACCGGGATTTTGGAGGGACTTCTGCACAATCCGCACGGACCGGCGGATTTTCCGGAATTTCACGGAGCGCGTGCAAAAAATCCGGCCCAACGATTTACGACCTCGCGGCGGAAGTCGATAATCCAGCAGCGGGCCGGCGCTGCATCAACTGTCGGATCTGACCGATTGGGACTGCAATTGTGGACGCGGCCAGGCACACGAAGGACGAGCGCAGCCTCTCCGGTTCCGGTCCGAACCGCTGGATCTGGCCGTTTGAGCTGCTTGAGCAGATCGGCGAAGGCGGCATGGGGGTCGTCTATCGCGCCCGGTATGTCGTGAACAACCGGGAAGTCGCGGTCAAGATCGTCCCGTCCGACGTGACGGACAAGACCGCGCTGGCCCGCTTCGAGCGCGAGACCGAGATCCTCAAGGATCTCCGCCATCCGAACATCGTCCGCAGCTTCGGAGGGGTGTGCGAAGACAAGTGCCGGTTCTACGCCATGGAACTGGTCGAAGGGGGCTCGCTCGAGGATGTGATCCAGCGGCGCGGCCGCCTGACGTGGGAGCAGGTCGTCGAATACGCGCTGCAGATGTGCGCGGCGCTGGAGTGTTCGCACCGGCACGGCATCATTCACCGCGATGTCAAACCGGGCAACTTTCTGGTCGCCGCCAACGGCACGCTGAAGCTCAGCGACTTCGGACTCGCCAGCGTTGCAGCGCAGCGGAAGATCACGCAGCCCGGCAAAACGGCCGGGACGTTTCTCTACATGGCGCCGGAGCAGATCAAAGGGCAGGACATCACGCCGCGGACCGACCTGTACGCGCTGGGCTGCGTGCTGTTCGAAATGCTGACGGGTCGTCCGCCGTTCGCTGCGGAAACGCCGGCGGCGACGCTCGACCGCCACATCCGCCAGGCGCCGCCGCGCGTCTCAGAAATCGCCCTCGACTGCCCGGCGACGCTCGATCGGCTGGTCGACCAGCTGCTGGAGAAGGATCCCGCACGCCGTCCGCAATCGGCCGTCGATGTCGCCCGCGAACTGCGGAGCGTGAGCCAGACGGTCACGGTGATGCCCTCCCGCAAGGTAGCGGGTGCGCAGAACACCGTCGGCAATCGTCCGGTCGAAGCACCCGTTCGAAAGGCCGCGGCGACTCCCTCACCGGATACTCTGCTGGCGAGTGCGCCAGTTCAATCTCATCCCCGGTATCTCGCGGGGACTGCCGCAGTCGCAGCGATCGCCGTGCTGATCTGCGCGGCGGCGGTGCCCGCCTGGTGGACTCAGAGGAAAACTCTCGAACGCTGGGAGAACACGTGGATTCAGGCGGCCGCCAACGGTGACGATGCCGCCCGGGTGCAGGCCATCGCAAATCTGGCGAGCATGTCAGACGTGAGCGCGCGGAGTCGCGCGGCCGTGATCGAAGCGCTGAATGATCCATCACCACGGATCCGGAGGGTCGCGGTTGAGGAGGCCCGTCGCAGCGGCGCCCATGGCAATGAGTACATCGTCGAATTGTGGATGCTGCACAAGAGCGATCCCGACGATGGCATCCGCCTGTCGGCGCAGGAGGCGATTCGCGACATCGAAATGGCGTCGCCCAAGGGAGGGAGCCAGTGGCCGGCCGTGGTTGCGCTGCTGGCGGCCGTCATCGGCTCGGCGGTGTGGTATTTCCGCATGAAGAACGCCCCGAAGCCGTCACCCGCCGGCCCTCGAACGGGCGGAGTTGCGTCGCGCTGAACGGACTTCGGTCCGGATTGCGAGTGCGATCAGACCGCACGCCGCGCGCTCGGCGCGTGCCATCGCCGACAATTGCATCGGCCTCAATCTCCCGCAGTTCCTGCAAGGGCGAGCGGTCGGCCAGGATGAACAGAGCGGACGCCGGTGTCGAGTCACCGGTTCCTTCAAGACAGCGCACATCACGCTGATTCTCGGTCGGCCTTGCGAACGCGCCGGCAGAGTTCGTCCGGCCCTCGTCCGGCTCCGTTGATTTGGAGCACGCTGGGTTGCGGGCTGGCTTCGATTCGTGGCCCGGTCCGGTGCGCGAAACTTTGGCGGTCGGCGAAACGGGAACGCGCACCGTCTCTTGAACTCGTCGAATCGTAATGCTGCGGGCCAGCCTCGGGCCGCACGCGCGATGGCAGGTGGTACGCTTCGGTGTTCCTCCTGCACATCGCGACGAATTTCGACCCAATGAGGCCAGTTATGCGGGGCTTGTGGAAAGCGGGGCAGGGAGCCGGACTGTGCGCGTTCGCGGCCTGCTGCTTCCTGTCGCTGGGAAGCACCGACGCCGGCGACTGGACGCCCTCCGGCTCCTGCCCCTGTGGCCAATCGTCGTCGGGGTTCGTTGCTCAGGCGTATGCGGGACCGTCGCCGTCGGTCGGCATCCGGGGCGTGTACGTCGCGCCGCTGCCGCCCCTCCTTCCGCCCCCGGGGACGCTGGGCTTTACCTATGCCAGGCAGTCGTGGCTGATTCCGGCGGACAGGCACCCCCGGATCGCGATGCTCGATGTCCGTGCGCCGGCAGGGACGACGAACGTGCGGGTGCTGACGACGTACGAGTACCGTGAAGAAGACGAGATTACGGGCTTTCAGGACCCGGCCAACCCCTGCGTGTGGCACTTCGAGTCAAAGCCACTGGTGCCGGGAATTCCGCAGGTGTACCGGGTTGTGGCTGACACGCCAATGGGTGCGGACGCGCGAATGGTGCGTCTGATTCGCGGAAGGCGGGTGACGCTGGAGTACTAAGCGGGGCGTGCCGGCCGGCGCATAAACCGTCGAGCCGGGACGTGAAGGAACGAAAGCGGGTCCCGGCGCGGAACGCCGGGACCCTCTTTCCGTTCGGCCGAACCTCGGTGACGGCAGCTTTCCTTCGTCAACAGCACAGAAGAAATCCCGCTGGGAGGCCCCATCTGCCCTCCAGCAGGCAAGCCCACAGAGCAGCGTCGGCTTGCCGCCACTGCCGTTTCCTTCACCCACTACTACCCGTAAAACCGGGGAAAGGTTCTTCAGGAAATCACTGATTTTCGATATTGCCGCACAACTTGCGTGAAATACGTGGTTTATGGCCAATCGTCAGTCCAGTTTTTGAATCGTAAAAATTACTTCGCATGCGAAGTTTTTCTGAATAGATTCTTCAATCTGCAGAACGACCCGCATAGAATGCTAACGGCCCGTTTGGCGACTTCTTGATGCAGGCGTTGGCCCGCACTTGCGTCGAAGCGTCAGCGGGCCATTTTTTTATGCGCTGGACGTGAAAAACTACTCGTTCGCCGAGCAAGTTTTGGCACCGCATTCCGCATCCACCAGCGCGTCGGTCTCCCGGACCTGCTCGGGTGTCAGCATCCCGTGATCGATGATGGCTGCGACGTCGCCCACTTCTTCGAGGCTGCCAAAGCCGATGATGCCGCTGGTCACTGCCGGATGACTGAGAGCGTAACGGATGGCCCGCTCTTTGAGTGACGGCAGCCCCAGCCGTGCGGCGATGCGCGCCCCCCGCTCGCAGTCGCGTTCGTAGAGCGCGAGCGGAAAATAGGGGGTGACTTTCGTGTGGGCGCTGGGAGGATTGCCCAGCAGCGCGCCGGCGGCGAATACGCGGATCGCGAACACGCCGACTCCCACGTCCCGGCAATCGTGGAACACGAGTCCGAAATCGGTCTCTGCAAATCCCGACGGCATCGCGCGACCCGCGCTGGGATTGAGCAGATGAAACGGAACCTGCGCGGTGTCAATTCGTCCGCTTCGCAGGACCGTCCGCAAGGACTCGGGCCGGCCGGTGCCGGTGAGTCCGAGGAACTGCACGAGGCCCCGGTCGCGAAGCTGCTCGCACGCTTCCAGCACGCCACCGCGACGCAGCACATCCTCCGGTGTGATGGACGCTGCTTCTTCTCCGCGTACCGGGGTGATGGCGTTGTGCAACTGGAGCAGCGTCACCCGCGGCAACTGGAGTCGCTGCAGGCTGTCTTCGACCGATCGGCGGACTTCGTCGGCCGGGTTATCGCAGCCAGCAGGAGTGATGCGGACCTTGGTGGCGACATGCAGTTTCTCGCCGGCTCCGAGAGACTGCAGCGCGCGGCCGAGGCTCGCTTCCGACTGTCCCTGACCGTATCCGGCGGCGGTGTCGATCCAGTTGATGCCGACATCCAGCGCCCGTTGCAC
>JAEUIG010000763.1 GCA_016795125.1 Planctomycetaceae bacterium
AGGGACCGCTCCCGGCCGGACAATCGGGGGAGACGTTGAAGGACCGTTTGGTGCCTGGTGTCGTGGTATCTGCAGAGCGACTGACGGTCGTCGCGTCGCTTGTGACCGCGGCTTGATCGATCAACCATCAAGCCATTTCGAGTTTCGACTTTCAGATTTCGGATTCCCCTGTCAATCAACCATCAACGATCAGCCATAGACCACGCTCCTTATGTCTCTCGACGCCCTCCGCCAGCGACTGGCCGAACTCACCCGCCTTGATGCTCCCGTCGGGTTCGAGGAGCCGGTCCTGCGTTACGTCGCAGAGCAGTTCAAGCCATTGTGCGCGGAAGTGACGTGCGACGTGCGCGGCAATGTGTACGGGCGACTGCCGGGGCGCGATCCGAACGCGCCGCTGGTGATGATCACGGCGCACGCCGACGAGATCGGGTTCATGGTGACTTCGGTCCGCCCCGACGGCTTCCTGCGATTCACCAAGCTCGGACATCCGACCGACATGGTCCTGCCGGGTCAGCGGGTGCGGGTGCTGGCGCGCGAGCCGCTGGAAGGCGTCATCGGCGTGAAGCCGGGGCACATTCTGTCGCCGGAGGAAGCGCGACGCACGCCGCCTATCGAAGAACTGTATATCGACGTTGGTGCGAGCAGTGCCGAGGAAGCAGCGAGCTGGGGCATCGAGCCGGGCACCCCGGCCGTGTTCGTGGGCGAGTTGACGGCGACGAAGGATCCGGCCCGCGTGTTCGGCAAGTGCGTGGACAATCGCGCGGGCGTGCTGTGTGTGCTCGAAACGGCGCGGCGGCTCGCGGCGGACCCGCCGCGGTGCAACGTGGCGTTCGTGATTGTCGTGGAGGAAGAGGTCGGCCTGCGCGGGGCGGAAGTCGCTGCGCGCAAGGTGCAGCCCAACGTCGTCCTCGCAATCGACACCGTTCCGTCCGGCGGAACACCTGACCTGCCGCCCGGCGCATTGCCGTGGACGATTGGCGCCGGCCCGTTGCTGAAGGTCCGAGAGACGAAGGGGCTTTCCACGCACGGCCCGCTGCGGGCGCTCGTTCGCGAAACGGCCGCCGCGGAGCAGATTCCCGTGCAGGTGATCGTCGACACCGCCGGCATCACCGATGCGACCAGCGCGCAGCAGGCGTCGGGAGACGTGGCGGCGACGGTGATCGGCCTTGCGCGGCGCTACTCGCACTCGGCCGTCGAGCTCTGCGATCTTAATGACGTGCAGGCGATCATCGACCTGACGGTCGCCACGGTGCGCAACATCCACGACCGCGACCAGCTTATGCGGATTTCGATCCGCCCGTCCGGCGTCACGCCTTCGTCGCCGGCGGGCTGACCGCCATCCGGCCGATCGATTCGTACGTGAAGCCCTGCGCGGCCATCGTCTTCGGGTCATACAGGTTGCGGCCGTCGAACACAACCGGCTCGCGCAGCAGGCGCCGCATGACCTCGAAATCCGGCTGGCGGAACTCCTGCCACTCCGTGACGACGGCCAGGCCGTCGGCGCCTTCGATCGCTCCGTACGGCCGGTCGCAATAGGCCAGCTTGTCGCCGTAGATCGCCCGCACGTTTGCCATCGCTTCGGGATCGTGCACGCGCACCGCCGCTCCCGCCTCGAGCAAGGCGTCAATCAGGGTCAGCGCCGGGGCTTCGCGGATGTCGTCGGTCCGCGGCTTGAACGCCAGCCCCCAGATGGCGATGGTCTTCTCCTTCAGCGAGTCGCCGTAGTGCCGCTTGATCTTGGTCACGAGCACCGATTTCTGTGCCTCGTTGACGTCGTCCACCGACTGCATCAGCTGGACCGGGGCGTCTACTGCGCGCGACAGCGAAATCAACGCACGGACGTCCTTCGGGAAGCAGCTGCCGCCGTAGCCCGCGCCCGGAAACAGGAACTGGAAGCCGATGCGCGCATCGTGGCCCATGCCGCGACGGACATCGTTGATGTCGGCCCCGAGCCGTTCGCTCAGGTTTGCCATCTCGTTGATGAAGCTGATCTTGGTGGCCAGCATGGCGTTGGCGGCGTACTTCGTCATTTCCGCGCTCTCGGGGGACATGACGAGAAACGGCCGCTCCGTCCGGAGATAGGGCGAATACAGCTCCTTCAGGGCTTCGGCGACCTCCGGCCGGCGCACGCCGACCACAACGCGGTCCGGCTTCATGAAGTCGTCCAGCGCGGCGCCTTCCTTGAGAAACTCCGGATTGCTGGCGACGTCGATCTGATGCGACGTCTTGCCCGCCATCCGCTCCACCAGGCCCGTGTTGGTTCCCACCGGCACCGTACTCTTGATGACGACGATCTTCGGCCCGTTCGCATGCTGGGCGATGGCCTGTCCAACCGCCCACACCGCCGACAGGTCGGCCGAACCGTCCGCCCCCTGCGGCGTGCCGACGGCCAGGAAGATCAGCTGCGCGGGTGCAATGCCTTCGGCGAAATTCGTGGTGAACTTCAGCCGCCCTTCCCGACGGTTCCGCTGTACGAGTTCCAGGAGTCCGGGCTCGTAGATTGGCAGTCGTCCCGAATCGAGGATTTCGATCTTCGCGGGATCTTTATCGATGCCGATGACGTCATTCCCGCTCTCGGCAAAGCACGTCGCCGTCACCAGCCCGACGTAACCCGTACCCACAACTGCGATTTTCATGTGCGCGACCCGGTCCTGCGTTCAGCCAACGAAGCGATACGCTACTTGTGACGGACACCGTCGCGCATTGCAAGTTTGTTTCGACGGACACCGGCACACTCAGCGCCGCGAAAGCGAAGCGTTCCGTTTATGCAGCGGCGCTGCGTCCGGGCGACACGAACAACCGGGGCGTCCTCAGGCAGCACCGAGGCC
>JAEUIG010000602.1 GCA_016795125.1 Planctomycetaceae bacterium
CACTCAGCATCGGGGTGCGTCCTGCGAAGGCATAGGGGTCTACACACATACCCGGAGAGGCGATAGAATCTCGGCCTGACTGGCAATTCCCAACGGCGCACCGGTTTACGCGTCCGAATTACAACGCCCGCCATGCCGCTCGAAATCTCCCAGGACTCTCGCTGGCTCCGGTGCACTGCGCCTTCCAGTCTGCCGCTGTTCATCATGTCTTTTCGGGCCCGCGAGGAGATTTCGCGGCCGTTCCACTTCGAAATCGATCTCATTTCGACCGACTCGGCCATCGACGCGACGGCCATCGTCGGCAAGCCGTTTACCTTCTGGATGCAGCCGGATTCCGGTACGGTCCGGTACTTCCACGGGCTGGTCAACCGCTGGCAGACCGGCCCCATGCAGTCCTACGGGGCGCGATCGTATCGGGCTGAGGTTGTCCCCTGGCTGTGGTTCCTGTCGCAGACCGCCAATTGCTGCGTGTTCCAGGAACTGACCACCGAAGACATCCTGAAAAGCGTCTTTGGGCGATGGAGCTTCAACGACTACCGCTTTTCGCTCAACGGCTCGTACACGGCACGCGAATACTGCGTGCAGTATCGCGAAACCGACTTCGCGTTCGTCTCCCGGCTCATGGAAGAGGAGGGCATGTTCTATTTCTTCGAACATACCGCATCCGCCCACAAGCTGGTGATCGCGGATGCGTCCTCGGTCTATGCCGACGCCGATGTCGCTGAGGTGAAGTACGCGCCAAACGTGAACGGCATCAATGTCATCAGGGAGTGGCAGCAGGATTACAAGTTCATTTCCGGCAAATGGGCGCACGACGATTACAACCACCAGACGCCCTCCACCGATCTGCTGGGCGAATCCAGTTCGCTGGTTTCGATTGGCAACAACAGCAAATACGAGGTGTACGACTATCCCGGTGGCTTCATGCAAGCCAGCGCCGGTGCGGCGCGCGCTACCGTGCGAATGGAAGCCATCGAAGCCACTCAGCAGGTTGCGACCGGTTCCGGCACGTGCGACTCATTCCTGCCGGGAAAGAAATTCACGTTCATCGAACACCATTTCGAGACTGAGGACGACAGCTATTTGTTGACGTCCGTCGATCACTCGGCGACCGAGGGACTGAACGTCACGGCCGGCGGCGGCGGATCGAACAGTTACAGCAATTCCTTCACCTGTATCCCGGCCGACCGGGTCATTCGTCCCGAACGCATCACGCGGCAGCCGATCGTGCAGGGGCCGCAGACGGCGGTGGTCGTCGGCCCGTCCGGGCAGGAGATCTACATCGACGACAAGGGCCGGGCCAAGGTCCAGTTTCACTGGGACCGCGTCGGCAAGTTGGACGAGAAGTCGTCCTGCTGGGTCCGCGTTTCCAACGGCTGGGCCGGCAACGCCTGGGGCATCATGTTCCATCCGCGGATCGGCCAGGAAGTTGTCGTGGATTTTCTGGAAGGCAACCCGGACCGCCCGCTGATCACCGGCCGTGTCTACAACCACGACCAGGTCCCCGATACCGACGTCGCCGCCAACGCATCGCAAAGCGTGATCCGCACGCGCAGCACCCCCGATGGCAAGGCCGACAACTTCAACGAACTGCGGTTCGAAGACAAGAAAGACGGCGAGAAGATTACTTTCCACGCCGAGAAGGACTTTGTCCGCATCGTCGAAAACAACGACTCCCTGAAGGTCGGCTTCGAGAAGCACGACAAGGGCGACCAGACGATCGATATCTACAACAACCGGACGGTCACGCTGGAGAAGGGGACCGACACCCTGACGATCAAGGAAATCGATCGCGTCGTCAACATCGACAAGGGGGCCGATAAGCTCACGGTCTCCAAGGGAAACCGGACGGTCACCATCTCCGAGGGCAACCTCGAAACGACGATCTCGAAAGGCAACCATACGGTCACCGTCAGCAAGGGAAACCAGGACGTGACCGTCAGCCAGGGCAACCAGACCGTGACCGTCAGCCAGGGAGACCAGACGATCACCATCTCGGCCGGCAAGTGCACCATCGAGGCCGGCACGTCCATCGAGCTGAAGGTCGGCAGCAGCAGCCTCAAGATCGAATCCAGCGCCATCACGATCTCGTCGTCCGATATCAGCGTGAAGGGACAGGGATCGGCGGAAGTTGCCTCCCCCTCGACGACGATCAAAGGGGACGGCACGCTGACCCTTAAGGGCGGCATGGTGGCCATCAACTGATACCCCTCGCCTCCGATCGGGAGCCTCGCAGTGCAGGTGCTGCTGCAGATCATCGCCGGGCCGGCGACAGGAAAAAGGTTCCGGCTGCGCCAGGGGCAGGTGGCCACCGTCGGCCGCACGGAATGGTCGGACTTCTGCGTTCCCCAGGACGCCGAGATGGCCGACGTCCACTTTCAGCTCCAGTGCGATGCCTATCGCTGCCTGCTGCGGCGAATGGACAGCGCCAAAGAAACCCAGCGGAACGGCGAACCGGTCGATCAGTCAGTAA
>JAEUIG010000771.1 GCA_016795125.1 Planctomycetaceae bacterium
GCAGAAGGACCAGCAGTCGATCTTTCAACGCGCGCCGCACGTCGATCTCGTCGTCGGCACCGGACAGCTGGCGGAGATTCCGCGTCTCGTGGATGAAGCGCGGCGGACTCGCGAGAAGCAGCTCGCCGTGAGTCTCGGCCGCACCGACGGTCATCGCGAAGAAGTCGCCCGCAGCTTCGAGAGTTATGACCCGCTGCGCGATCCGGAGATGCGGCCGACGCCGTGGCAGGCGTACGTGCGGATCATGATCGGCTGCGACAAGTTCTGCACCTACTGTGTCGTGCCGACGACGCGCGGACCGGAGCAGAGCCGCTCCCCGCAGCAGATTCTTCGCGAAGTCCGCGCGCTGGCCGAATCCGGCGTCAAGGAGATCACGCTGCTGGGCCAGACAGTCAACAGTTACAAGGTGAGCGAGAACGGGAAGCTGCACCGGCTCAGCGACCTGCTGCTGCTGATACACGACGTGCCGGGCATCACACGCATCAAGTTCGTCACCAGCTTCCCCAAGGACATGACGGACGACCTGCTGCAGGCCGTCCGCGACCTGCCGAAGGTGTCGCGCTACCTGCACGTGCCGCTGCAGTCGGGCTGCGACACCGTGCTGAAGCGGATGAAGCGGCTGTATACGGTCGAGGAGTACCGCGACATGATGCACCGCATCCGCGCGACGATCCCCGATTGCGCAGTGTCGAGCGATTTCATCGTCGGATTCTGCGGCGAGACCGAGGAGTCATTCGAGAAGAGCATGGAGGCGGTGCGGGAGTTCCGGTTCAAGAACAGCTTCATCTTCAAGTACAGCAGCCGCCCGGGAACGAAAGCGGCGGACCTGTACCCCGACGACGTGCCGGAAGCGGTCAAACGCGAACGGAATAACCTGCTGCTTGCCGAGCAGACGCGGATCAGCGCGGAAGACAACGCGGAGTTCATCGGGCGCGAGGTGCAGGTGCTGGTCGAAGGGCCGAGCAAGCGGACGCTGAAGCATCACGGCGACGGTGCGGCCCTGCCGGGCTGGCACGGCGGCGCCGCGGAAGGGGAGGCCGCCGAATCCGTCGTCGAACTGCAGGTTGAAAGCGGCGCGCCGGAAGCCCGAATGCAGTTGGCCGGGCGAACGGCGTGCGACCGGATCGTCGTGTTCGACGGCAACCCGCGACTGGCCGGTTCCCTGGCGGAGATTGAAATCGAAGACTGTACGCCGACAACTCTGATCGGCGCGATCAGGACGCGCCAGGTACAGCACGGGTCGTCGGCCCTGCTGCCGATTCTGGGCTAGCGATCGTGCGAGACCGCGAGCGTTTGTCGCTTGCGGTTTCGCAGCCGACATCAGGCGCGCTACCTGCGCTTGATGACGCGCCGCGCTCCGGCGGGGCGGATTTCGACGCCGCCGCCGGCCTGCTGTGCACTCGCCTCTTCGGACGACTGCGCCTCCACCGGCGTGACGACCGGAGCGCCGATCATCGCCGGCCGCTTTCCGGCCGCAGTCGCCTGTCCGGGAGACAGCATTTCCAGCCACACGCGCGCCTGGCTCAATCCCGGCTCGTATTTCAAGGCGGAGCGGAAGGCGAGAATGCTCGCGTCTTCCAGTCCGGCTTCGTGCAGCAGGATGCCGAGATTGTAGTGCGCGACCGCCAGGTCGCTGCACTGTTGCAGGTGCATCAGGGCCGCGACGAAGTCGCCGCTGCGCGCCTCAGCCACCCCGAGTTCAAACTGCAGGTCCCGATCGCCCGGATTGTGCTCGGCGGCTTCCCGGAGCACGGCGGCGGCGGCGTCCCACTCTTTCCGATCGGCGTAGCTCTGCGCGATTGCCCGCAAGACCGACGGATCGCTGAGGCTGTCGTTCAGCACCCGATCGAGTCGTCGGGCCGGACCACTTTCAACGCGGGCCTGCGGCATCCGCCGCGCTGACCTGCGGCTGGCCTCGGGGCCGGGAATCTCCTGTGGCGGTTCGCTCGCCGGCGGAGCCACGGGCAGTGCAGCAGGCGGCAGCGGAGCGAACGGGTCGGTCGAGAATTGAGTCCGCTCTCCCGAGGCATCCGGGGACTGCGACGGCGACACCGACGTCTCGCTCTCCTCCAGCATCGGCAGCGGCAGATCCTCGCTGTCGATGCTGGTGGTCGAAGTGACATCGGAGACGATGCGGCACTGCGGCAATTGCGCCTGCAGTTGCACCAGTCCGGCGGCGCTGACCGGCGTGCCCTTGACGTTGAGGCCTTCGAGTCGGGCACAGCCGGCGAGCGACTGGATGCCGGTGTCAGTGACGGCCGTGTGGCCCAGCGTCAGGAACCGCAGGTTCGAGAGCTGTTGCAGGTGCGACATCCCTTCGTCGGTCACCATTGTGCCGGTGAGGCCGAGAAACTCCAGGTTGTGGAGCGACGCGATGGTCTTAAGCCCGGCGTCGCTGACCAGCGTGCCGCGGACGTTGAGTTCCACCAGTCCGGGGCAGCCGGCGAGCAACTCGAGGTCGCCGTCGGTGATCGCCGTTTGCGCGAGATCGACGGCATTGATGATGCCCTGAGAATCGATCGACACGCGGCCGCCGAGTTTTTTGAGGCTGTCGGCGGTCTGCTGATCGGCCAGTCGCGCGGCTTCGCCGGATTCTGCAGCGGGTGCCGAACTTCCGGCGGGCGCCTCATTCTCGAGATACGACGAGGACTCCGGCGACTCCGGGGAAGGTGACGCTGCAGGCTCCGTCGGCCGATGTTGATCCGAAGACGCCTGCGGAGACGGTGGAGCGACGGTGCACGTATCGCGCTCGCTGCGCAGGTGTGACAGGGGGGCCAGCAGACATGTCCGGCATCCGGCGATGCCGAACATCAGCCAGCCGGCGGCAACCAGCCTGGTGAGTTGAAACCCTGTCATTATCGGCGTCCCTGCAAATCCGCGCGGACGAGGTGTTCGCTCGCGCACATCCACGGCGCCAGGCGTGCCGATACAGGTGGCCCGGCTGGATTCCTTGTTGGCTTCAGATGGACCGGTGTCCTCCGGGCATCTGAAGCCCTGATTGCGACTGGCGCAGTTCCGAGAATCGACCCGTCCGTTGTGGCCGGTGCACCGGAAACGGGTGGACAGCCGCGCGGCGGTGCGGTTCGGGGACTGACGTAATCGTCGTAGGAGCAACGCCGCAAACAAGCATCGTGCCGGATGTACCGCCTCGAACGCGTGTGCAGGTTCTCCGGTTCGGTCCTGAAAAGACGACGGTCCGGCCGCAACTGGCTGGAAGACAACGACTTCGTGGAACAGATCAGGCATGCCGGAGGCCGCGAACTATGAAATCCACAGGGATGTTTGGAAGGGTCTGCCACTGAGCGGACCAGGTGTCATCTGGGACCTAGATCATGCGTGGAATTCTCGGCATTGCCGGCGCAATCCTCCTGACCGGAGGCCTTACGCCCCTGTTCGCGGCCGCGCCGCTGGAGATCAGCCTCTCCGAATCCACGGTTCCTGGAGCAGCCGTCGGCAGCGTGCCGGGTGAGGTCACAGAGGGTTCGGCCACGTTCGAAATCGCCCCGGCAGGCTGTGGATCGCATTTCGCAGTCGATCCGAGTTCCGGGCAGCTCACGCTCGCGAATGCGCCGCTCGACTTCGAGCAGCAGTCCCGTCATGAATTCACCGTCCGCGTGCGGAGGCCGCGCGGCCTCAGTGGGGCGCGCCGCGCCTACCTGGCCGACCTCGTGGCGTCCGGCGTCGAACCCGCCGTTCTCGACGAACTCTTGTTCGAAGTGGTGGAGCAACCGGTCATCGTGCATGTCACCGACGCACCCGATGCCCCGGTTCTCGCGTCGAACCCCCTGACGCTCGTCGTCAGAGATCCCGCCGGGAGCGCCACGGAGCCGCTGGAGATCGTCGATGCGGACAGCGACGACGCGCATGCGTTCGAACTTGTCGCCGGGGACCAGGAGCGCTTTCAGGTTGATCCGCAGACGGGCGTGCTGACGTGGCGCAGCGGTGCGTCGGAGGGCGGCACATTTCCGTTGACCATTCGCGTGACGGACGCCGACGGGCTGAGCGATGCGGTCACCCTCAACGTTGAAGTGCTGGTGCCGGCGACAGTGGCTTCCGCTGACGTTCCCGTGCCGGCAGGCGATGCGCCTGTCGTGACCGAGCTGCCGGCGCCTGAGCAACCTGTTGGCGAGGAACTTGTTGCGTCCTCGAGCGTGCAGGTAGAAGCAGTACCGGAAACGATGAGCGAGCCGGTGGAAGCCCCGGTTGCGGTGGTGGCTCCCGTTGCGGAGCCGGTTGAAACTCAAGCGGCGGTTTCCGCTGAATTCGAGGGGACAGACACCGCCCCGTTCGAAATCGTGCCGGCCGACGTGGAAGAGGCCGCCGGTCCGCTCGCAGCATCGCCGGATGTCGAAGTCGCCGTCGCCGAGCAGGTTCCGGCCGCAGCCATGCCGGCCGCTGGCGGCCTCACCCCGGCACATCTCGTGTTGTTGCTGGTGCCGCTGTTCCTGGCGGCCGGTGCTGTTGTGCTCCTGGTGCTGATGCGCCGGAGAAAGCGTCTCGCGGTCGTAGCGGACGCCGCACCCAATGCGTTTCGCATCGTGCGCGAGGCGCGCATGCTCGCGCCTCAGCATGCGCCTGTTCCGGAAGCGACGAACCACGATTCGCAGGAACAATCACCGGAACCGAAAGCCGACGCTGCCTTGAAGGCCGACCGGGCCGCCGTGCACGACCTGATGGCGTCCGCCTTCCAGCAGACCGCAATCCCGTTTGCTCCGCCCGTCCCCCCGCCCCCGCCCCCAGCTGCAGTTGAACCGCTGGCGGAAGTTCGGAACCTCAAGCCGCTGGAAATGCTCGAAGAGGTGTATCGCGCTTCGGAGGTCGCCGAAGTCTCCGCGCCTGCCCCGCTCGATACTCCCGAAATCATCGACGAGCCTGCGTACGCGGAGTTCCGTGCCGATGAACCTTCGGCCATCGAGGAACCGGCGATCGACCCCGTGCTGGACTCGCCGGCCTTCGCCACGCAGACGATCGACATGGCGATGCTGCGCCGCGAGGCCCTCGGAACCGACGATGTCCCCTCACCGTCTGTGCCGTTCAACGAGATGGTGGCCACGCCGACCAGCGACTGGCGGAATCAGGCGGACGGCGAGCCGGTGTCAGACTTTGATACGGAACCATTCGCACGTCCGGCTGTCGATATCGATGCCGGCGAAGCGACCGAAGAGTCCGCGCCGCAGTGGCAGATCGCGGACAGCGTTCCGGACGATGGGATGTCGGGTTACGACGCGCCCGAGGACGAACTCGGCGGCTATCACCAGCTCCGACTGTCGGCAACGTCCTTCGCACCCACTCCGGACGAAATCGCTGCAGCGGAAGCGCAGCCTGATTCCGACCCAGGCAACGACACGATCAATTTCGGCCTGTCGCCGGCCGCTCATCACCATTCGACGGAGCCGGAGGACAATAAGCTGCAGGAATTGCGGCGCCAGTTGTCCGATCTGTTTGGCGTTTCGCCCGACCGTCCCGCGAGAACGCTTGACGTTCCGGCGGACGAATTCGAGCAGCCGGAGCTCGGGCGCAATGAGCCGGAAGTGACGGCACCGGAGCCGGAACCTGTCGCGCGGACGCCGGAACCAGAGACCCCTGCAGCATCCGATCCGTCCGACCCTGTCAATACGTGGCTGGCGTATCTCAAGCAGAGGTCGGAGGGTCAGTCATCGGCGCCGAAGGCTGCGGCCGCTCCGATCATCCCGGTGATGGCAGCGCCGGTGGCGCCGAAACCTGTCGCTCCTCCTCCGTTGCCGGTCCCGGCTGCGGCCGTCGCCAGCCCGCAGGCCGCTGCGGTGCGCGTCAACAAGACGGCAGTCCGCGAAGAGATCACCCTGCTCCGCAATGTGGCCAACCTGCACTCCCGCAATATCCTCGCGCGGCGCGCCTCGCATCAGCGCGCCCGGTTTGCATGGGTCTTGTGGGGGACGGCGCTTGTCGTGCTCTGCTTTGGGGGCCTGGCGGCGCTCCGGCAAGGTCCGGGACTCATGCGGACGGTCAGCATGGTGCTGTTTGCCGGTGCGGCGGTGGCGCTGGGCGGCTGCGTGCATGCTTTCCGCAGCCTCAATAACCGTGGCGAAGGGGCGGACGAGGATGAGGACGGCGTTGTTGTCGCAGAAGACTTCGAACGCACCATGGCGCCCGAATTGATGACGACCGAGATGGAAGCCCGCCTCCGCTCGGTCATGGACGAGGCGCCGGAGGTTCCGGTCGCTGCGGGCGAACCCAGGTCGTAGCATGGCGCTGAAGCGGGCGTGCACAATTGGTGGAGGGAGCGGTGCTGGCCGGACGTGGAATTCCACCGGCACCGGCCGAGCCGGACGCAGACCGTCGTCGGGCAATCGAACGGCAGATTGAACAGCCCGTTCAAACCGGCACGGATCGGAACCGCCACAGCCCCAGTCCGAAGTAACCGGCTGCAAACGCCATCAGCCACCCGCAGCAGCGCCAGACCTGCCGCACGTCGGGATGACTGGTGCTCAGAATCTGGTCGTACGCGATCAGGGCCCAGGCGTGCGGAGTGGCGAGACTCATCGTCTGCATGGCCTCCGGCAGCCAGTCGCGCGGAGTGAAACAGCCGCTGACACCGGCCATCGCCAGCACCACCAGCATGGCGACCGACGTCACCTGTGCTTCGGTGCGGACGATCGTGGCGATCAGCATTCCCAGTCCCGTTGCGGCGGCCGACGTGGCGAAGACGACCGGGAACAGGAGCCACGGCTTCTCCCCCCACGACATGCCGAACAGCAGCCGGCCGAACACGAACAGCAGGGCGCTCTGGACGAGTGAGATCAGAAAATAGGGGACGATTTTTCCAAGGATGAGCGCCGTCGGCGAGACGGGCGTCGTCTTCAGACGCCGATAAGTTCCCAACTCACGCTCCGTCAAAAACGACCGCGACATGAGCGTGACCAGGAAGAACGCGAACATCACCGTGTAGGACGGGACGACCTTCTGGTAGACGACGCTGCCGAACTGCCCGGACAGGTCCAGCTTGCTCTTGCCGGCCGGTTGTTCGTCCGCCTGCTGTTCGCGGGCGCGCCGGCGAACGCGGACCGCGTGCTCAATCTCCCGGGCGCGTGCCGGATTCTTCTTGAGGACGAACGGCACGACCACGCTGTACACCTCGTTGTGCACGATCAGCCGGGACAGCGCGCTGCCGTTCGTCGGCGGCTCGGGCGTCTCCATCTGCACGTCGAGCGTGCCGAGGTCGGTCGCCAGGCCGCTCCCTTCGCCGTCAAACACGTCCGCTTCCTTGAGGCCGTCGACGCGATCGCGGAACTCCGGGCCGAACACGATGACCGCCGTGTATTTCTCATCCGCCAGCAGAGCGCGCGCCGTCGAGATTGTCGGCACGACGGTGACTTCCATCCCCTTGTGCCGCTTGAGCCGGTTGACGATCTCCGGCGACAGCTCGTCAAGAGTGATCCTTCGCAGCGCCAGATCGGTGGTCTCCCCGGCGTTGTCCGCCGGGCCGGCGATTTCCTCGGTCGCCAGGTTCCCCTCGCCGTCCGGCGGGGCGCCATCCGCTGCGGGCAGTGCAGCGGGTTCCGATTCCGTGGCGCCGGAGTTGTCGACGACCGCCAGCCGCAACGTCTCATTGCGGTTGCGCCACCCCAGCATTTTTCCAGTCGACATCCCGATGATGGCGATGAACACCAGCGGCAGCGCGACCAGGACCACCAGCGCGCGACGGTCGCGCACCAGCAGCAGCAGGTCCTTGGCGGCGATGTTCCAGATATTCATGCCGTGGCGCGACGTTCGGAGGAGTTGATGCTGGGAAGGTGCAATTGCCGGCGCGGCTTCAGTCGCGGAGGCCGCGGCCGGTCAGATCGAGAAACAGACGTTCAAGATTGGCGGACTGTGTCTCCACGGAGCGTACCGGCACCTGCAGGCTGACGAGCTGTTCCAGGACGTGTGCCAGCCGGACGGCGATCGAATCGTCGCCGGCCTGCTGATTGTCGAGCAACAGCCGCGGCATCGCCTGGTCGTCGAGGTAACGAGCGTGACCGTTGAGTTTCTCGGCGATTTCCGGTGCGCGACGTGTCAGCACGATTTCGACGCGGCTGGCCACGCGCGACAGCAGGCCGTCGATGGAATCGTTCGCCAGGACCTTGCCGAAATCGAGGATGGCCGCGCTGCGGCAGATGGACTGGACCTCTTCCATGTAGTGGCTGGCGTAGATCACGGCCAGGCCGCCGGCGGCGAGTTCGCGAATGCAGTCCAGCAGGTGGGCGCGGGACTGCGGATCGACGCCGACCGTCGGCTCGTCCAGGATCAGCAGTTTCGGTTGGTGCAGCAGGGCCGCCGCGAAATTGAGACGGCGCTTCATGCCGCCGGACAGCGTGCGCGTCATGCTGGTCTGACGGTCGGCCAGGCCCACCCGTTCGAGCGCGTCGTCCACCCGGCGTCGGAGCTCGTCGCGGGTCATCCCGTACAGCGACCCGAAAAACGTGAGGTTCTCCCGCACCGTCAGATCGGGATAGATGGCGAGGTCCTGGGGAACCAGGCCGAGCAGCAGCCGGCGGTCCTCGCCTGTGACGGCACTATTGCCGGACGTGATCGTGACGGCCCCGCCGTCCGGTTCCACGAGTCCCGCGATCATCGACATGGTCGTCGATTTTCCGGCCCCGTTCGGTCCGAGCAGGCCGAACACTTCACCACGGTCGACCGTGAAGCTGACGTCGTCGACCGCCACGCGACCGTCGAACGACTTGCGCAAATGCTCGACGACGAGCACAGACATCAACGCTCCTCAGTGTAGATTTGCTGGTTGCGACCGCCGCCGGGACGCCGACGCATCGTGTTTACGTTCAGTAACTTAGCGGGGTCGGCCGACGATTGTCACGCGTGGTCGCCGTCGAGCGCTCCAACGACCTGCGGCGTCTCGACTTCGGGAACAACCCCCCCTGCTCAATTGACCGCGCCGGGGCGAGGCCGCACAATCGGGGGGTCCCTCACCCCGCACTTCTTCCGGCCACCACCAATGCCGCACGACGATTCCTACGATCGAAGCCGGCGTCGCGGGCGCGCGGCCGGGACAATCCCGCTGATCGGCTGCCTCTGGCTCGCCGGCTGCGGTGTTCAGGCCTACGAGCAACGCCTGAACGACGCCAACGAACTGTTCACGTATCAGAATCGCCTCGACCAGGTTCTGACCCGGCAGACGTGGGGCTCGCCGGACGGCAGCGTGTCGTTCCGTGTGCCGCTGAATTACACGCTGATCCCGGGTCCGCCCCCCGTGACGGGTGACGAAGAAAACGCCGAGCCGGTCGCCGATCCCCGGCAGCCGACTTACCTCGGCGTCCCGGAAATTGAAGGTTTGGTCAGCGCCTGGAAGACGACGGTGGCCGCCGACAGCGGCGCGGCCACAGTCTACCTGTATCTGCTCGGCAACCAGGACCGCATTCTGAACAGCGGACCGGGAAAGGTCGGAGCGCCTCCCGAAGACTATCTGAAAGACCTGGAATCCGTGCTGCAGATGCAGCTGGGCATCACGCTGACCGAGGGGCAGTCCGGGAATGACGTCAACGTGAAGCGGCAGGAGTCGATTCCGCGCGAGGAGCGGTTCGTGCGCAGAAAAGACTTCGCGGTTGCGCGACTGGTGCCGCCGCCGGAGGCGCTGAGAAACCTGGGACTGCCGGAGGGGGTGGAACTCGAAGCCTACCTGTACGAGCACCGCGCGGATCCGATTCAGATCGCATTTCTGCTGGTGGCGCCGCCGAAAATCCGCGACAACCCCGAAGCCGCGCTGCGCGTGGCGCTGGAGACGTTGTCCGTGCAGCCCCCGCGCCGCGCGGCGTCCGGCGAAGCGGCTCCGGCCGGCAACACCGGATTCTGAAAGTCATACAGGCACTGCAGTGAGTCGCATCTTTCTGACGCTGTCGATCACCGCCAACAGTGCGCTGGTCGTGACGCTGATCCTCGGCTGGCGCATCGTCGATCCCGCATCGCTCGAACCGGCCGCGCGCAACATGGTGGCCTGGCACATGTTGACGGCACTCGCAGCCGCACTGCTCGTCCTGCTGGTGCACGCGGTGGCGTTGACGTACTTCATGGGGACGGGCCGCTGGCTCGAAGAGACCTGCGA
>JAEUIG010000795.1 GCA_016795125.1 Planctomycetaceae bacterium
CGGCGGTCGCGGAGGAACGGCCAGTGGGTTCGCTGGACGTCGATGCGGCTGAAGTCGCAGGACGCCATGACGATCTCCTCCCTGTCGCTGCTCCCCTTCGCCATGATTTTACCGGCCGGGTCGCAGAGGAAGCTCTGGCCCCAGAACTCGATGCCGGAGCCGGCGTCCCCTTCGTGGCCGATGCGGTTCGGTGCGGCGACGAACACGCCGTTGGAGATGGCGTGTGCCCGCTGCATTGTCTCCCACGAGTTGTGCTGAGCCTCGCCGTACTCGGCCTTTTCCTTCGGATGCCAGCCGATGGCAGTGGGATAGAACAGGATCTGCGCGCCCTGCAGCGCCGTGAGGCGCGCACCTTCCGGATACCACTGATCCCAGCAGATAAGGACGCCGATGCGGCCGAACTTCGTGTCGAAGGTGCGGAAGCCGAGATCACCGGGCGTGAAGTAGAACTTCTCGTAATACAGCGGATCGTCGGGGATGTGCATCTTGCGATACATCCCGCGGAGCGAGCCGTCGGCGTCGAGAATCACGGCCGTGTTGTGATAGAGGCCGGGAGCGCGCCGCTCGAACAGCGAGCCGACGACGACGATGCCATGCTGCTTCGCGACCGCAGCGAGGGCCTCGGTGCTCGGTCCGGGGATCGGCTCGGCGAGGTCAAATTTCGCGTGGTCCTCCGTCTGGCAGAAATACTGCGAGCGAAACAGTTCCTGCGTACAGACGATCTGCGCCCCGCGCTTTGCCGCTGCGTGCACGCGGTCGAGCGTGGCGTCGAGATTGGCGTCGACATCGAGCCCGACGCTCTGCTGGATGAGGGCGACCTGGACGGGGGGATTTGGCATTGGCGGCGGGTTTTACGGAACGCAGATGACGCAGATTTACGGGCTTCTAAAGCAATGCTGCCTCGGAGCACTCGAGATCAAAAAGGCTAAACCACAAAGGCACGAAGAGCACAAAGGGAAGTCATTGAGTGCATTTTCCGTGTTCTGGGTGTGTTTGTGATGATCTCCTCCTTCGACACGGTAGGCGGCGTGACGCTTTCCTGGCGCGGCTCACGCCCCATCTGTAATGCATCACCAGACGCGCATTCTATGCGCACGCCGCCGGTTGTGTACTGCTCCAGCCGGCAAGATCGCGGATTGCCGGCGCTGGCTTTGCAAGTCGCTCCGCACGCGAGAACAGCCGCGAAGCGGCGATACGAGATAGCCGTGGGCGTCAGCCCACGGAAGAGGTACGCCTCCAACAGCACAGCCCCAACGGGGCGGCACCCGCGGCACGGTGTCGCCCCGTTGGGGCTGCGTGGAGAGGTCAGACGGATTCCGGCGGCTGACGCCGCCGGCGACATCGTGTCGGCCCTGCGGGCCTTCAGCGCAGGGTTTAACGACCTGTATCGTTACCGCTCATCTCCCGCGCACACCCAGTCCTTCAGCGTCGGTTCGTAGTCGAACAACTCGTTCGCTTTGAAGTAGATCGCCAGCTCGCGCTTGGCCGCTTCCGGGCTGTCGCTGCCGTGGACGAGGTTCATCTGACGGGAGAGGCCGAAGTCGCCCCGCATGGTGCCGGGCGCGGCGTCGCGGCCGTTCGTCTTGCCGACCATGTCGCGCATCACTCGGACTGCTTCCGGGCCTTCGATCGCCAGTGCAACAACCGGGGCGGCGGTGATGAACTCCTCCAGCAGCGGATAGAAGCCCTTGTTGACGTGCTCGGCGTAGTGCTCGCGCGACAGTTCCTTCGTGACCTGCAGCATTTTCAGGCCGACGATCTTGAGGCCGCGTTCTTCGATGCGGGTCAGCAGCCGGCCGCACAGGCGTCGCTGGACGGCATCGGGCTTGAAGAGGATCAGGGTGCGTTCGGTAGCCATTGGCAGGGACTGGGGAATAGGGACTGGGGAATGGAGAATAAGAACAGGGAGGTGGGTCTTGAACTGGGAGTACACTCCGAGCGGAGCACTATTCCCTATTCGCCAGTCCCTATTCCCTCTTCGTCATCATCTCACGGAACTCACCGAACAGGTAGTGGCTGTCGTGCGGGCCGGCGCTGGCTTCCGGGTGATACTGGACTCCGAAGACCGGCAGCGTCTTGTGGCGGATGCCTTCGACCGTGTTGTCGTTGAGGTTGATGTGCGTGACTTCCACGTCGTCCGGCAGCGTGTCGGGATCGACGGCGAAGCCGTGGTTCTGCGACGTGATCTCGACCTGTCCGGTCCGCATGTTGAGGACCGGCTGGTTCGCGCCGCGATGGCCGAACTTCAGCTTGTAGGTCCTGCCGCCGAACGCGAGGCCGAGCAACTGCTGGCCGAGACAGATGCCGAACACCGGCTTCTTGCCGATCAGTCCGCGGATGGTATCGATGGCATAGGTCAGCGGCTCGGGGTCGCCGGGTCCGTTGGAGAGGAACACGCCGTCGGGGTTGTGAGCAAGGACTTCGTCGGTGGTCGCGGTGCCGGGGACGACGGTGACGCGGCAGCCCATGTCACGGAGATGCCGCGGGATGTTCCACTTCATGCCGTAGTCGATGGCCACAACGTGCGGATGATCGGCGTTCGCATCGCCTTCCCAGGATGGAGGCGCGGTCGGATCGTGGAGATAGTCCGACAGCGGCTGCTCCCATTCGCAGGGAGCCTCCGGCATGACTTCCTGCACGAGGTCGCGGCCGACGAGAGTGGGGGCGGACTGCGCTTTGCGGACGAGGGATGCGTCGTCGAGATCGACCGTCGAGAGCACGCCCGTCATCGCGCCGCTGACGCGCAGCTTGCGGACGAGCGCGCGGGTGTCGATGCCTTCGATGCCGATGACGTTGTGCTGTCGGAGATAGTCATCGAGCGACTGCTGCGAGCGGAAGTTGCTCGGCTCGCGGCAGAGTTCGCGGACGACAAACCCCTTGATGGCGAGGCCGCCGCTTTCGACATCTTCGGCGTTGATGCCGTAGTTGCCGATCAGCGGATACGTCATGGTGACGATCTGACCGTTGTACGAGGGATCGGTGAGGATTTCCTGGTACCCGGTCATGCTGGTGTTGAAGCAGACTTCGCCGAAGGTTTCGCCAACCGCTCCGAAACCCTGGCCGGAGAAGACGGTGCCGTCGGCGAGTGCAAGTTTGGCGGGGTGAGACATTTCTAGAACTCTCTGTTTAGCGACGCATCTGCGATGCGTTGCTAACCGGGGTAGCGTGCGGTACGCGCACCGGGGGCGCGGGGGACGTTCGGCACTTCGCTTTTAGCAGACGTACGGCGCAAAAAAAAGAGACCAGCCGCACGGGGCGGATGGTCTCTCTGGACGCAACGGGTGGCGACGCCGGGCGAGCGCGTCCGGCGGCGTCAGCCGTGTTGTGTCAGGATGAAGTCGTCGAACCGCACGGCGCCGTTTTCTTCGTGCGTCATGCTGTCGAACAACTGCTGAATCAGTCCGTGGAAGCGGGTCTTCTTCACCGAGTAGAAGTTGTGCTTGCCGTCGCGCCGCGGCTCGATCAGTCCGGCCGAGCGCAGGAGCGCCAGGTGATGGCTGACGGCCGGCTGGCTCTGCTGCAGACGCTCGCAGAGGGCCGAGACGTGCAATTCCCCTTCCTGCATCAGGTACAGGAGAACTTTCAGACGGGTTTCATCCGCAAGGAGCTTGAAGACCTGAACGAGGTCTTTCTCAAGCCGAATCGACAATTCAGGAAACCGCCGCGCGAAGGTCTGCTGCCGGGGGGGGGCGGCGACAGGAGTCATCATACTGTCCTCTTGGTCATGGGGTGGTGCCGGAGACGCGCCTTCATGGTTCGCGTCACGGCGCTCCGGAAAATCCGCGTTCTGCGGGATTCGGTCCGACAATGTCCGTGTCTTTCACGGATGAGAACCCTGCCGGGTCGACGGACAGACCACGACACACGTCGCGGACCGCGAACCGACAACGTCCTCGGGGAACGTGAATGGAACTGGGAGCCGTGTTGAACGGCAGCGCACAGATAGGTCAGTGGATGCGCGCCGTGCCGATGTCCATATCGTTGGGTCCGGCCTGCATTCAGGCCGAGTCAGATGTGCGATTTGGCCAGGTAATGCCACTCGCCGGACCCAGACTCCGATCCTTCAATACGTCGCATTATGACGGTCGCATCGAACGCCGTCAATGAATCGATCCCGGATATTTCGTAAGTCGTTTTTGTGCCACCGCTTACAGGCGAGCCATTAACAGTCCGCAGGTACGAACCACTTCTGACTGATGCATCGTCGGTCACGAATTGTCAGGAACCGCCTGAACGTCGCAGAGCCGCGAAGCCGCTGATAGTGCTGCGAAACATACACGGAATTCTCTGGGGTCATCAAAAGTCCCCGCAAGTCGCCTTTCAGGTGACTGAATCCCGGTCGGTCCTCTCGCTACGATGGTGCAGATGAACGCCTCGGGCACGATCACCGGATTTGGGGAACTCCACGACCGGCGCGCTGTCGTCACGGGAGCATCGTCCGGCATCGGCCGTGCGATTGCACTCGAACTGGCGCGCGCCGGCGCCGACGTCGTCGTGCATCATCGCCGCTCAGCGAACGCCGCTGAGTCGGTTGCGGCCGAGATCAGCGCCATGGGGCGCCGCGCCTCGGTGCTGCCATTCGACCTGACCCATCACGACGCTTACGACGACTTCGTCGAGGCGGCATGGTCGCGTTTCTCGGCGCCGATTGACATCTGGATCAACAACGCCGGCGCCGATCTGCTCACGGGACCGGATGCGAAACTGTCATATTCCCAGAAGCTGCAGCGACTGTACGACGTGGACATTTATGGAACCGCTCTCCTCGGCCGTCTGGCCGGCGCGCGAATGAAGACCGCCGGTCGCGGGGTGCTCCTGAACATCGGCTGGGACCAGGCGGACCGCGGCATGGAAGGAGACAGCGGGGAGCTGTTCGCGCTGTCGAAGAACGCCATCATGGGACTCACCCGTTCGCCGGCGGTCTCGCTGGCGCCGGAGGTGCGGGTCAACTGCATCGCGCCGGGATGGATCAAGACGGCCTGGGGAGAAACGGCCAGCGAGTTGTGGCACGAACGTGTGCTGCGCGAGACGCCGCTGAAACGCTGGGGAGCGCCGGAGGACATTGCACGGCTGGCTCGGTTCCTCGTCAGCGACGACGCGGCGTATCTCACCGGCCAGGTCATCAACGCCAACGGCGGCGCGGTGCGGTGATCGCCAGAAGGAAGAATGGAACGCGGATGACGCGGATGGAAAAGATTTACGCAGATTAAGGGAAGAATTCAGCAGGTGCCGATGAACCGTATCTTGCAACTAACTCGTCCTACTTGAGCAGACTATTGGCTTATCATTTTTGATCTGC
>JAEUIG010000798.1 GCA_016795125.1 Planctomycetaceae bacterium
AACTGCAAGGTGTCGGGCGCCGTCACCACCAGCCAGTGCGACAGGGCCGTGCGGAGATCGGTGAGGCTGGGGAATGACAGCCACAGTTTGCCCAGCTCGCCGGCGTCGTTGAGCTGGTCCGTCAATCGCACCTGCGGCAGCAGGACCTCCATGTCAGCGGTCGATTTGTCCGCCTGCACAATGCGGAGCTTGCGCTCGCGGGAGATGCTCAACTTCTGGATCTGGACAGGATCGATGATGCCCACGCGCCGGAGCGGCGCGATGAACTTCGTGAAATCATCGACGATGTCGTCGATTTTCATCTGGGTGGTGGTCATCTCCGGATCACCCAGAATCTGCTTGAGCTTGAGGTAGCGTTCTTCGACGTTGCGCGGCGCGAAGACGGCGGCCGGCGAGATGGACTTCTTCTTGTCGTCGCCTGCGTCGGCCGTATCCGCAATCAGTCCGAATGCGTCCGCCACGTCATGAGACAGCTTCTGGAGGTCTTCCAGCGATGCAGACTGCGCGATTTCTCCCAGCGCCGAGCGCAGCTGCTGCGGCAACTGGTCGAGCGTTTCGGGATGGTTGGTGAATACGAGGGGCGTGCGGTCTTCGGCCGCCTTGCGAAGCTGGCTGGTGGCGTCCGCATCGACGCGCTCGAAGTCCAGCTTGGCGGCAATTCCGTGCGGTGCGCGCTGCCCGACCCGGTACGGAAACGGGGTCTTCCAGCTCTGCACGAGCACCAGCAGGACAGCGATCGCGGCGAAGCACATTCCCAGCCGCAGCAGCATGCTGCGGTCGCGGAACACCTCGGCAGCCTTGGTCCAGACCGTGTCCGGTCCGCGAACCGTGGTTCGCAGTTGACGGGTCCGTTTGTTGCTGCCCCCGAACATGACGCTGCCCGCTCCTATCGCCGCCGCGGTTTGACGCCGTGACGCGGCCCGTTGTCGTAAGCCTCGACGATTTCGCGCACCAGCCGGTGACGGACAATGTCACGGCCCGTCAACTCGACCATCCCGACGCCCTCGATGTCCGCCAGCCGGTGCATCGCGTCCATCATGCCCGACTCGACGTTGGGCGGCAGATCGACCTGCGTGACATCGCCGGTCACGACAATCTTGGATCCCTCGCCCATGCGGGTGAGGAACATTTTCATCTGCGTGACGGTCGTATTCTGACCTTCGTCGAGAATGATGAACGTGTGGTTGAGTGTCCGGCCCCGCATAAATGCCAGCGGCACGATCTCGACGACATCGGCCTCCATGTAGCGGCGCACCTGGTCGAAGTCGAGCATCTCCTGCATGGCGTCGAGGAGCGGGCGGAGGAACGGGTTGACCTTCGCCAGCAGATCGCCGGGAAGGAACCCGAGCCGCTCGCCGGCTTCGACGGCGGGACGGACCAGCACGATTTTGCGGACCTGTTCGCGGCGGATGGCGTTGACCGCCATGGCGACGGCGAGGTAGGTCTTGCCGCAGCCGGCCGGGCCACGGCAAAAAACCAGATCGTGCTTGCGGATCGCGTCGACGTACTCGGCCTGTCCGGGCGTCCGCGCGGCGACCTTCTTGGCTTTCTCAAACAGGTCGATCGGCGAGGCGGCGCCATTGCCCGGGGCCGACAATTCCAGGGCATTGAGAACTTCAGCCTCCAGCAGCGCACCGTTGCGGGCGACGATCGACTGCAGCTTCTCGACGACCTGCCGAGCGCGCCGCACCGGGGCCTCTTCGCCTTCGAGCGTGAGCACATCGCCACGCAGGACGGCCGAAACGCCGACGGCCTCGCGGATGCGGCGCAGGTTGACATCCTGGGCGCCGAACAGGGTGCGGATTTCGTCCGGATTGGACAGCGGGATCAGGGCGGTCGACATGCCAGGAAGTCTGGCGTCTGTGGCAGCGAAACCGGGGAAGCGACGCCCATCGTCCGGATGCGGGACGGAGCGTTTCAGAACCCGATGTGGTTCCGCATGTCGCAGATCGCTTGTTGACCTTTCAATGCCAGGGACCGACTGCGTCGGTTCGCCGATTGACAATCACGGCGACCGCAGTCCGACTGCGGGGCCGGTCGCTCGATGTCGAGATCAACCAGTCGCGGCCCACCCGGGACCAACGTCTGGGCATCGCAATTTGGTTCCACGCGATGTGATTCTGACAGGAGGAATTGTAGTCCGGGAGTTTGCACCTGTGAAGAACTGTCGGGACGTGATTCGCGTCGGTTGCGGCCAGGAGCCCGGATGGCCTTCCGGTACTCTAAGTGACAGTGGGAGAGCGGGTTACGCAGGCATTAGGCGCGACCTGGGACGGCGCGCCGGCGGTCAGAGCGCTGCTGGATCGCCAATGGCGGTCCGAAGCGGCTTGTGGGCCGGCAGGCGGGGGAATGCCGAATCTCCGCAATCTGCCGGACCGGATTTCATAGAGGATCCTGCATGACCGTTCCATTTTTACATTCCGGCGCGAGGCTGTGCGGGTGCCGAACGTTCGACTCACGCAAAGTGACCTTGCCGATCGAATTGAGAATGACAGCAACCTCTGCCAGCGCGCGGCAGTTGCATGGGGCGTCGACTCCGATGCCCGGGGATTGGCACTCAAGGGAGCGCAGGCGGTGTACGAAGCGTATTATCTGCTCCGCACTCGTCCGTTCGGGGCTGGAAACTGCTGGTTGGCGCCCCAGGTTGCCCAGTCGGTGCAGCACGCGGTGGCCAGCCTGCAGAACGGCTCGGAGATCGTGCTGATTACGGGACCGACCGGTTCCGGCAAAAGTGCGGTCAGTCGCGAGTTGGCGCGGCAGATTTCGTCGAGGCTGCAACCGGTCGTGCTCGCACACTGCGAGTTCGGCAGCGCCGGCGAACTCTGGCGAACAATTCAGTTCGAAGCCGGCCTGGACCCGGTGCCCACGAACTGCGAGGACGATGCCCGGCTGGGCGTTCTCCGGGCGGCGCGGGGACTGCGGCCACAACTGGACGGCATGCTGATCGTCGCGGACGATGCGGATGCGCTCCGCAACGCCTTGCTCGATGAATTGCGGCGGCTGACGGTGCAACGGCACGAGGGGCGGCCGGTTGTGCAGCTCGTCCTGACCGGCACGTTCGCCCTGGAAGAGCGGCTGGCCAACCCCGATCTCAGCAGCCTGAGCCACCGGATCGGGCAGCACATTGTGCTCGAGTCGCTCACGCGCGACGAATCGAGAGAATACATCACCTTCCGTATCCAGGACGCCGGCGGACAACTGCACGATGTGTTCACAGATGCGGCGCTCGACGCGATCGTCGCCGCCTGCGACGGAAACCTCCATTGCCTGAACCAGCTGTGCGATCACGCGCTGCTGCTGGGATTCGCCAATGAAGTCCGGCCGGTCTCCCCCGGGATTGTGACGGCGGCGCTCGACGATCTGAAGGGGCTGTCGCTGCCGTGGAACCTGCCGTCGACGCCCGCTGCCGAGGAAACCCCGCAGTTCGCGCCCCGGGAGGATCGTGATCCGCAGGTCTCGCTGGAATCAGACAGGACGGACGAGAATTCGACCGACGGACCAGCGGCCGACGACCGTCGCTCCTGGTGGGACGATGTCGGCGAAGCTGCCACGATCGAAGTCGGCGCCGCGACCGCTCCGCAA
>JAEUIG010000830.1 GCA_016795125.1 Planctomycetaceae bacterium
GGCGGTCAACGGTTACGGCGGCAAGAACTACTACGGCGTGAAGGGCCTGGGAACGCCGGACAAGCAGCAGGACCCGCGGGACATCGACGATCACATCTACGTAACGTTCGAGTTCCCCGGCCACCACTTCGAGGAAGACAACAACGACATCTGCGTCGTGACCTACTCGTCCATCAACACGAACAAGTTCGAGCCGTACGGCGAGCTGGTCTACGGCAGCCTCGGCACGCTGTTCATGAAGACCGAGAAGGAGGCGATGCTGTGGAAGGAAGAGGGCCGCGGCAGCGAGGGGGGCGGCCCGGACCAGCGGCTGTATGTCGTATCCGGCGCATCCGGCGGTCCGGTGCTCAATGCCTACGAGACTTCGTCGGGCGCGGCCAAAGCAGCGACGAATGACGGCGGCTGGGGCGAGAACATCAGCCGCGGCTACACCGAGGAGATGGAGCACTTCTGCTGGGCGATCCGCGAGTTCAAGGACGCCTATTACCCGAACGGCGTCGAGATTCCGCGCGAGAACGGCGGCCTGCGGTGCAACGGCGTGGTGGCGATGGCCGACGCCATCATGGCGCACACGGCGAACCTGGCGATGAAGCACCGGAAACGCGTCGAGTTCAAGCCGGAATGGTTCGACCCGGCAAGCGACGCAGCGCCGGAAACGGACGCTCAGGTCGTGGCATAAGCCTGCTGGCTGCGAAACCGCGAGCGAGCGCCGCTTGCGGTTTCGCAATTTGAGTGCGAGCTACTTGGATCGAAACGCGCGCTGCAGTTCTTCGAGCGAGGTCTTGCCGGCCGCGACGAGGCGCAGTCCGTCCGAGTTGAGGGACTGCATTTTCTCTTTCTTGGCCTGCGCCTTGATGGCCACTGCGTCTCCGCCGGCGGCGACGATCTGCTTCATCTCTTCGCTCATCTCGATGAATTCGGTGAGCCCGGTGCGGCCGTAGTAGCCGGTGCCGCCGCAGCGGGCGCAGGGCTCGGGTTCCGGTTGTCCCTCGGGGGCAGGCCCGGGCGGCCGGTAAAGCACCTTCGTTTCCGGCGGGAGGCCGACTTTCTGCAGCAGCTTGGGGTTCGGCCGGTAGGCCTGCCGGCACTTGCGACAGAGGAGCCGGATCAGCTTCTGGCCGATCACGCCGTGCAGCCGCTTGGCGGTGATCTTCGGATCGCCGAGCCAGGCGCTGATCTGGACGATCGCACTGGCGGCGTCGTGGGCGGCGACCTCCGTAATCATGCAGACGTCTTCGGCCTCTTCGAAGACCTCCTTGCAGTAATCGGCATTGCGGATCGGGCCGACATACAGCACGTCAGCCTCCGCGCGCTTGGCACGAGTGACCGACTGCACCCAGTTGTCGTCCGGGTTGCCCTCGAACGTGGTGACGTGGCCGAGGTCGCGTCCCTCGACGTCCGTCATGTTGTAAACGGTGTACAGGTAGGGATCGATGCCGCGGACCATGGCGAAGGCCATCGTCGTGACGCCAGACATCGGCGGGCCCGCAGAGAGCAGGACCCCGGACTTGGTCTGCGCCATCGCGCGGATCCGCTCCCGCATCTGCGGATTGAACCCGAGGTCTTCCGGCGTCGTCAGCTTGACCGTCTTGTTCTCCGCGCGAATCACGAGCCGTTCGCCGCCCCCCTGGACAGGGTTCACGTTGACGCGCAGCGTGTACGGCGTGCCGCTGTACTCGGCCTTGATGCCGCCGGACTGTGGCTTGTCGCTCAGCTGGATGTCGAGCCCGGCGAGGAGCTTGATCATCTGCGTGATGGCCAGCCCGGCCTGCGGCGGCATGCGATTGCCCGGGTACGGGATGCCGTCGACGAAAAACGTCGCGAGGCTGACTTTCCCTTTGGGCTCCAGCCGGATCATTTCGGCGCGGCGCGACAGTGCGTCGCTGACGAGTTCCTTCGCACGGACGAGGCCCGCCTGCACGAGCCGCGCGTTGGCCGAGAGATTGGCTTCCGTTCCGTTCGTCGCGCCCTGGAAGAGGACGAGTTCGACTTCTTCGTTGTCGTCATCGTCGGGCTGCGGGGGCCCCTTCTTGCCGAAACCGAAAACCACGAGCAGTCTCCTGGAAGTAATGCGCCGGGCTGCGCGAACTCAGCGGCCAATGTGGCTATTGTCCTGCTCCGCTGACGGAAAGCAACGGTGGCGGAAGCAGGATTCGGGATCAAAGGATGTTGTCAGCGGTCGCCGGTCGGCGGGAGGTCGTCGCGGGAGAACGCTGCGAACAGCAGCAATCCGAGAGCAGTGGCGGAGACCGAGGTGGCAACCAGGCTGATCGCGATCATGCCGGCTCTGCCGTCCGATCCCGAAAACTGCGCGTTCATGAGCTGGGCGACATGCGTATAGAGGAACGGCAGCACGAGATGCGACAGGAGCTGCAGCGCCAGGGCGCAGCCCACGGCGATTCGCACCCGGACTGGCCGCGACTCGCGGGCCAGGCACAAGACAATCCCGGCAAATGCCACCGCCAGAAACGGCGCCGACCCGACCAGACGGGTCAGGACCATCTGCAGATCGAATGTGCTGGACATTGCGAAGCTTCCTGTCGATTGGGGGCAGCAGCAGCGCACGGCAGTGTAACAAATGGCCGCCGTCCCGCCGGGATGAACCCGGCGGCTCGCAAAACTCCGCCGCAGCATGGCTCGTTGCAAATCGACCCTCGACAGTTAGGATAGCGCCGTCGCGCGTATAATCTGCGGTGGACGAACCTTCGGGCCGCGTCCGCTGTCTGGATACTGAATCGAGAACCGCCATGTCGTCACATCCCATTCCGTTCGCTGCCCCCCTCCCCGCTCTCGGCGGCAACCCGTCGACCGGCGCTCTGGGGACGTCTCCGGGCAGCTTTGCCAATCCGCCGCGGATTGCCCCCGGGCCGGAGGGCAAGTGGACGTATTCGTCACCGGATACCCCGGGAATGCCGCTGCCGAGCGAGCAGACGGCGTGGGACTTTTTGCCCGAGGGATGGAAGCAGGATTCAGGATTCGGGATTCAGGATTCAGGGGAGGACATCCAAGCCGACGGCTCTTGCCGTCGTGTGTTCCTCCAAAGTGATGGCTCGCAGCGGAGCGTGAACTTCCCGAAAGGGTTCTCTCCGGTCACGCAGCTTGAGCATGCGCGACTCGGCATCGTCACCCCGCAGATGCGGCGCGTGGCGGAGAGGGAGCCGCATCTCACGCCAGAACAGGTGCGGGACGAAGTCGCCGCCGGACGGATGATCATTCCGGCCAACACCGTGCACCTGGGCTACAACCTGGACCCGATGGCGATCGGCCGCGCCTCGAAGACCAAGGTGAATGCCAACATGGGGGCGTCGCCGGTCTCGTCGAGCACAAACGAGGAAGTCGAGAAGCTCCGTTGGGCCGAACGGTGGGGGGCCGACACGGTGATGGACCTGTCGACCGGCGGCGACCTCAACGCCTGCCGCGATGCGATCATCCGCGCCAGCACTGTCCCAATCGGGACGGTGCCGATTTACTCGATGATCATCGGCCGCAAGCTGTACGACCTCGACGCCGACATCATCCTCAAGGAGATCGAACACCAGGC
>JAEUIG010000842.1 GCA_016795125.1 Planctomycetaceae bacterium
ATACTTCTCGCTTGTTCACCCCGAGCTGCCTGGAAGCTACTCGCCGATGGCGGTGAATGGCCGCGCTGGGCCATTCGCAACATCTTGAGGTCTAAGCCGCTCGGCGAAAGTCGCTGGGAGATTGGAACTCCACGGGGGCCGGGAGTGTTGCATATTCGTGGCGTCGAAGAATTCGGCATCCTCGACCACGACTTCATTGACGCCCAAGAAGGTAAATGGACCGTGTCCGCCCGCGTCGTTCCAGTTTCGACCGGGTCTCTCTTCCTTATGACGCTGGAAAGTCCTGCGGGCATGCCGGACGAGGCGTTTGAGCGAGGACTCAAGGAATTAGAAGACGAACTGATCCAGCTGGAACGAATAACGTCGTCACTGTGAGTAAGCCAATGGCAATGAAATCAACAAGCACTCTGGAAGATCATACGGGATACTGGCTGCGGTTCGTCTCGAACCATGTCTCGCATGCTTTCGCGCGCAAAGTCGAGGCCCAAGGCGTAACCGTGGCGGAATGGGTTCTGATGCGTGGGATGCTTGATGCGAAAGCTGCCAATCCCAGTCAACTGGCCGACACCGTGGGGTTAACGCGGGGGGCGGTTTCCAAGCTTGTCGAACGGCTGTGTCGAAAGAAGCTTGCCGAGCGTTCATCCTCGGACGGCGATCGGCGCTTTAAAACCATCAAGCTGACGGCGGCGGGAAAGCGGCTGGTGCCAGTTCTGGCCGAGCTTGCCGACGAGAACGACCACGAATTCTTCGGCCATCTGAAGCCCAATGAAAGAAGTGGGCTGGTTAGCTTGCTGCAGGACATCGTCCGCCGGCAGGGATGGAAAGACCTGCCAGTCGATTGAAACTTTTCCCAATCACCACGATGGAGAGACCATGAACCCAGAGCAAACACACGTCATTCAAGCTTGCGCCCAAGGAGCATTGTCCGGCGAACTGAACTTTCCTGAAATCGTCGGAAGGCTCTGTGCCAGTTGATCCCGGCGGCAATCAACTCCGCTTTCGGGCGAGCCGGCAATCAGAATTGCGATCAGCCGCCACGCCGCTTGGCGAGAATTGCATCCATCTCGCCGGCGGTGAATGCCCGGCACGTGGATGTGTGGACGTTGCCAAGCGCGCCCAACTGCATGAGCGCGGCAGTCGCCGTCTCGTCGTCCGGGGCGTCGAGAACAATCACTCCGTCGTGATCTCCCAGCGTCCAGTACATCCCCTGCACCTTAACGCCAAGTTTCTTGGCAGTTGCCTTGAAGGCTGCCGCGCGTCGCGTCGTGTGATCGATGTCTTTAACGCCCTGCTGCGTGAACCTGATCGTGGTGATGAACGTCGCCATCTGTCGGTCTCCGGGAAGTGAGTCGCGTGCGGTCAGCAGCGTAGATTTTCATCGGATGAGTGATTAACGGCAATCCTCCGGGAAGTAGGCGCAGTCCGGCTCCTGAGCCAGCATGTTGCCGGTCAGCGCATACGCGCGTGCGCGGCTGCCGCCGCACACCCGCCGGAACTCACACACAGCGCATTTGCCCTCCAGGCGTCGGACGTCCCGCAGTGCCCGGAACACCGGTGAGTACCGGTAGATGTTGACGGGATGGTCTGCAGGAAACCGGCCGCACTCGATCGGCAGAAAGCCGCTGGGCTGGATGGCTCCAGTTGCCGAGACGAACATCACCCCCTTGCCGTCATTGAGCCCAAGTGTCAGCGAGCGCGGCCGGGCGGCTGACTGGCCGTTCGTACTGGTCGTCCGGCTCCGCCGCAGCACCTGATACCGGCGATAGTGAGGTGCTTCGGTGGTTTTGATGTCGTAGGGCTGACGCTGGGATTGCTGCCAGAGCTTCTCAAACACGGCTTCGCATTCTGCAGCGTTCAGACGCGGGAGCACGGCGGCCCGCCCGATCGGAACCAGGAAGAAGACCGACCACATCTCGATGCCGAGTTCGGCCAGAAGATCGGCCAGAGGGTCGATCTGGTCGGCGTTGTGCGGCGTTACGGTCGTGTTCACCTGCGTGGATAGATCCAGTCCGGCTGCCGTGACGAGCATTTCCAGACTGCGTTCGAAGCTGCCGGGCGTGCCTCGAAACCGGTCGTGCGTTGCCGCGTCGGCGCCGTCAATGCTGACGGCCATGCGGCGCACACCCGCGTCACGCAGGCGGCGAATCGCGTCGGCGGTCACCAGCGGAGTGGCGCTGGGTGTGATCGACACTTCAAGCCCGGAGTCGACGGCGTGGTCGATGATTGCGAACAGGTCCCGCCGCTTGAACGGATCGCCACCGGTCAACACCAGCAACGGTGGTTCCTCGAATTCGGTCAGCTGATCGATCAGCATCCGCGCCTGGGCGGTCGTGAGTTGACCGTGTTCAGGTTTGGGTTGCGCGCTGGCCCGACAATGCTGGCAGGCCAGATCGCAGGCGATCGTCAACTCAAAAAAGCAAACTCGGGGACCTTCTTTCAGATCGTGGCGCGGCAGGTGCTGGGTTGGACGAACTGCCCTGGAACATGCGGCAATCATGGCATTACACCTCCAGTTGGTCGGGAGGCGTCTCCATACGCACGAGTGGCGACCGTGCCGTCAACTCCAGACGGGAATGTACGCTCCCGCGACTCAGTCTCCCTCCCCGTCGTCCCTCAGATAGCCTTCCTGCATCAGGCTGTTCTCCTCGTGTTGATGCGCTTCGCATGTTTGCACGAAGTCGTTGAACGCGGTCCTGAGAACGGCAAACCACAAGGGCGTATTGTCGGCGTGTCGGAGCTGCCGGTTGATGTTCTGCACGCTGGCGAGCATCTGCCGATGCTGTGCCTGCAGCCGCTCGACGCGCGGCGAGACGGCCGGGTTCAGGTCGACGAGCTCGTCGAAATACCCTCCTTGTTCCTCGTGGGCGAAGTGATCTGCCAGGAGCGCGGCGAGTTCGTCCATGAGTTCCCGGATGATTGCGAGATGCGCAACGCTGGGTTTCAGCAGCGCCCACTTCAGTTCAGCGAAGAGAACCTCCAGTCGTTCGTGTTCGTGGTGAATGTCGAGCAGAACCGGGGCATCAGCGGTGGAGGTGAACATCCTGAACTCCTTCCAGAGGTTGAGCTTCGACCAGCTGCGTACATAAAGACCTTTTACTCCTTAATTAAAGCCGAGTTCGCCGCTGGATGTCAACCTCAATCGTCGTAGAGAACGGTTCGAACCGGCAGATTTGGCCGCTGCCCCCCCTTGCCGCCGATCGAACTTCGACACGCTGTGTGTTCCCGGCCCCCGGCAGCTCAGCCCGGCATTCCGATCAGGCGTGGTATTCGAGGCTCTCACGCAACAACGGGCTGCCGGCGGGCACAGCAGGTGCGGAAGAGAACGACCGGCTCCACAGCGACCACGCGACGAACGCGATCAGAAATGCTGCGGCCAACTCCAAAGCTCCCACGATGAGGTACGGTCCGACGACCTCCGGATAGGCCGCGAGATACAGGTCGACCGCGCGGCCGACAAGTACGACCACGGCCACTCTGCGGAGCAGGGTCGGGTTGCGCTTGCTGGTGCGTGGCAGCAGCAACAGGAAGGGCAGACCCCAGTTGAGCCCGACATTCACGATGAAGACAACGCTCCACGCGCCGGTCAGTCGAGGGACAAAGTACATGGTCTCCTCGGGGAGATGCGCGTACCAGATCAGCATGTACTGGCAGTACCAGATGTACATCCAGAAGCAGCAGAACCCGAACAGGAGCTTGCCCAGATCGTGCAGGTGCTCGTCGGTGAAGGCCTGCCGGAGCGGTCCCGCATCGCGGAGCGACAGCGCCAGCAGGATCAACGTCGCCAGTCCGCCCGTCATCAGCCCGGAAAACCAGTAGATGCCCCAGACGGTGCTGTACCACGTCGGCTCCAGGGCCATCAGCCAGTCGGCCGCGGCCAGAGAGAACGTGACGGCGAAGAGCGCGGCGAACACCGCGGAACCGCGCTGCACGTGGGAGATTGATCTCCGGGACTCTCGGACATCTTCGGCGAGAGAGACGGACCGCAACCAAGTCGCGCCGATCATCCAGACCGCGACGTACCCCACGCTGCGCGCGACCATAAATGTCGGCTGCAACCACCATGCCTTAAACCAGAGCGTGCCGGGTTCATCCGGTGGATGCCACGCCGTTCCGCCGGCCAGCGTGCGCCACGCCAGCAGTGCGACGACGACCACTCCAAACGGCGCAATTCCGGAGGACATTGCTTCCGGCACGCGTCGAAACGCCACATGCCACGTGCCTCCGCAGATGTTCGCCAGCGCGACGAACACTGCGCCGAACAGTGAAGTTGACAGCGCGAACAGCGCCGCACAGTAGAGCGCCGCCCAGGCGCGTTGGGGCTCGACCGCAAACCCGACGACAAGGCCACCGGCGGCCAGGCATGCGACCAGTTTAGGCAGTGGCGAGCGTGTCATGGGATCACCGAACAACGGGGACTCCGGTCTCATGGCAGTGGCGCGGCAGGGGGTGGGTTGGCCGGCGCCGCCGGCGGACCATTCGTTGGCGCAGGCGCTGTCCCGGCTGCCGGTGGTTGTTGCAGCGTGCGCAGGAAGTTAATCAGGTCCCAGCGGCGCGCCACGTCGAGCTGCGCGGCGAACGACGGCATCGTGTTCTGACCGCAGGTCAGGATATGGAACAATTGGCCGTCGGGCATGCCGACCGCTTTTCCGGTCTGCAGCGACGGCGGCGGCGGGAACCCGCGCTTCG
>JAEUIG010000605.1 GCA_016795125.1 Planctomycetaceae bacterium
CACAAGTCGCCCCGCACCTGCCGCGTGCCGTCGACCTTCTGGAGACCGGAGAATCCCGCAGAATTGTCGGCAAACTTCAGGTACTGCTGGAACGCGGCTTCCACCTCCCCGCGCCGTTGCAGGCCGGCCGCGAACAGCCGATGAAACTGCGCCTGGTCGGCGGCGTCGGTCGCCAGCGCCTCGATCTCCGGGGCCGCGCTGCGATAGGTGTCGAAATCCGTTCGCAGCCCCTCGATCAGCGTGGCCGCCAGCAACCCGCGCGCTGCAGATTGCGGATCGACCCCGACGGCCCGTCGCAGGTCTGCAAGGGCCTCTGTTTCCTGTCCCAGGTGCAGCCGGATCTGGCCACGTCGCAGCAGAGCCGCCGCATCGTCGCCGTTGGCCGCGAGTTGTGCGTCGGTCTCGGCCGAGAGGTGCGACAGCGATTGGAGCGCCTGTACGCCGATGGCGGTCTGGCACACAATGCGACCGTCAGTCGCGGTGAGGTTCCCGCGCGCACATTCGTCCGGCAACCGTGTGCGCGCGGTTTCGCGCCCGGTGACCAGGTCGATCGTCGCAGCTTCTCCGGTTGTCAGCGGCAGCACGTAGTAGCGGTCGTGCTGAAAGCCGCGCCCCCCCGGCCCCGGGATTGGCAGCGAGGCTGTCCAGGCCGGTTCGCCCGACTCCAGCCGCAGTGCGTCCACCTGCTCCTGCCCGACGAGCACGACGCGCTGATCGTGCACGGCCGCGATGAACTGCCGCAAGCCGCGCGGACGCCGCCAGACCTCCGTCCCCTCCAGCAGTCGCAGGCAGATCAGGTCCTGCGAGTCAGGCATCGTCAGCAGTGCGTACTCGCCCGCAATCACCACCGCGCTGTCCTGCCAGTGGTCGGCCTTCAGCAGTTCGTCGGCCAATTGATCCTCGATCCGGCCGCGCAGGTTCTGCCGCTGCATCACCATCCGGATCATCAACTGGTGCTGCGGCGACTCACTGACGGCGGGCTGATACTCGTACGACCACAACAGCGCGCGGCGTTGTCGATCGACCGCCACGACGGTTGTTTCCCCGGTCGGACAAATCACCACGTCTCCCATCGCCGACGGCGTCAGTCCGGCCATCCGCCGCGCCGTCCCAACGGCCGGATTGCTGAGGTTGGCCATCGGGTTGTAAAGCGCCTGCGACCAGATGATCCGGGCCTCATCCGCTGTGGATTCCAGTACGACCAGCTGCACCTGCCCCTGGTCTTCAACCAGACAGTACAGATGGCCGTCCAGCGGCAGCGGCGCGCCGAGAAAGAACGCCCCTGACAGGGGCACAGTCGCCCTCGGCCCTCCCAGTTCCCAGCACAGCCGTCCGGTCCGCAGTTCAAAGGCCAGCAGCCGGTTGCTGGAGTGCGGCGCCAGCGGATGGTCCGACAGCGCCGGCAGCGTGACCGCCGACTGGACAATCGACGACACCATGCCGCCGTCGGCGATCGCGTAGACGAATCGGCCATCGGTGCTGAGCGCTGCGGCGGTGGAGTCCCGCCACATCCTTTGAGACAGCAGCAGGTCGAGGTTCGGACCGTGCCAGTCTTCGTCCCGGCGCGACCACTCCCGCGTCACCAGTTGAAAGAAGGTGTCGTCGATATACACGCTGGGCCACACGAGTGCGCCGGTCTGCAGCGAGATCGCCTTGATCGTGCCCGGTCCGCGAACGACGACCAGGCCATCCGCCGTGACCGGCGTGCCGGCCGTCAGCAGCATGCGCTGTGGATTCTCACCCGCCTTCCGGTCCCGCAAACCGCGCATCCGGGTCAGCATCAGTTCGGAGCGTGCCTCGTCGAACGGCGAGTCCGCACCATCCACGACCGGGTACTCCCAGGCGAGCGGGCCGACCGGCACCGCCGGCACATACTGGCCGTTCCGCTGTGCATTGCCGCGGGACATCGCGGTTTCCGACAGCGCCACCGTCGGCCCCGGACCCGTGGCTGCCACCTGCTGTGCCAGGCGCGTCTGGAGTTCGGACGGAAATGCGGGATTGGCATTCTCCGCAGGAGGTTGATTCGCCACGCTGCGGTTCCGGGCGTCCAGCCGTTCCGATGCGACGGCTTCGAATCCGGCCAGCCGCCAGCACAAGCCACTGCGGAGCAGCCACTCCTGCTGCTGGCCGGGGGTTGTCAGCGGATGTCGCGCGAGGCGGTCGTACACGCGGGCCGCCGTCAGGGCGTCACCGTCATCGGCCAGCCGTTGTGCGAGGATCGCCCCGGCGGCATGCCCCGACACCGTGACGAAGTACCGGCGGACCACTTCCTTCAGACGATCGTCGTCAGCATCGCGCAAGGCGTCGCCGAGCAACGCGCGCGCGCCTGGTCCATATCGCACTTCGTAGACCTCGCGGCATTCCGCGGACGACTGGAGCAGCGACTCTTCCGCGCGGAGTCTCAGGCTCTGCTCCGGAGCGGCCGGATCGAAATAGTCCTCCGGCATATCGAGCACCGACTGCCAGCGATCCGCGGCATCGGCAAAGTTCCCCGCCTGGAGGGACGCGGTCGCAGCGCCGAGCACGGCGCGGTGTTCGTCCGCAGGCAGCGGCAGACGTGAATCCTGTGCGGCACTCAATCCCGCCCACAGGCAGACCGTCAGCCCGAATCCTCCGATTGCCGGACGGCAACGCTTTCGACTCACAGGCTCCTCCGGAACATCCGTCGCAGGGCGCTGAACTCAAGATTAGCGGATTGCAGGCCGGTTGACGACATCCGTTCGTCTGAGAGCCATTTCGGCATGGAGGGCGACGTCCACCACGTACCGTCCTGGACACGTCGTGCGTTACTCGCCCCAACCAACAGCGGTCGTGATTCCGGACCTTAACAAGTCATGAAATCTTCACAAAACAGACGCGCAATCTTCATGGGTATCGCGATGCTCTGCCCAATCAACTGTCGCCAAGCGAGAAACTTCATCCCTGCTTCATTCAGACTTCATCCCGATGTCCAATGCTAGGCGGCAGGCGCTCAATGGCCACGTGCCAGACCCGCAATTATGGGCTGTCGGTCGAGAGTCGCGCTTGGCAATACGATCACGGAGAAGGCAGTGTTGACTACCAACCGACGCGCATTTCTGGCGAAAAGTGCGGCTGGACTTTCCTCGCTCGCGGTTGCCGGAGCGTTCCAGGGGTTTCTGGGCCGCGCGGCAAGCGGCGCGCATCGCAGGACGATTACGCTGCAGCCAACGATCGACGAGACGACCGGCCTGCCGCTGCTGAAACTGCCTGAGGGATTCCGGTATCTGTCACACGGATGGACGGGGGACGCGCTGAGCGACGGCACTCCGACGCCCGGGGTCCATGACGGTATGGCCGTGATCCGGTCGGAACCCGGTCGCCTGATGCTATGCCGCAACCACGAACTCAGCGGGAACGGTGCTCCCTTTGCCGAATCGTCGCGCTGTTTCGATCCGAAGGGGCCCGGCGGCTGCGTCAATCTGGAGTTTGATACGCAATCAGGGCGATGGGGACCGAGCTTTGCGAGCATCTCTGGCACCGTCAAGAATTGCGCGGGCGGCCCGACTCCGTGGGGCACATGGCTCACATGTGAGGAGACGGTCTTCGGCCCTAACGACGACGACGATGGGGAAAGGCTGGAGTACGAACAAGAGCACGGATGGATATTCGAGGTCCCGGCGCAAGGCGCGACAACTCCACAGCCGCTGAAGGACATGGGGCGGTTCGTCCACGAAGCCGTCGCGATTGACCCTCGGACCGGCGTCGTCTTCGAGACGGAAGATGCGAAGACTGCGGGATTCTACCGTTTTGTTCCCCACGAACCGGGCCAACTCAGCCGCGGGGGGCGCCTCCAGATGTTGCGCGTTCCGGGTGTGACTGACCTGCGTCGCTCGGCCGAGGTTGGTCAGACGTTGGAGGTGCGTTGGGTCGACATCGACGAACCGC
>JAEUIG010000022.1 GCA_016795125.1 Planctomycetaceae bacterium
GGCCGCTTCCTGTTCTTTGGCGGCGGCGGCGTAGGCTACCTGCGCGACGCGGAGTGCTTCTTCCGCCGCCTTGAGCGCGGCGTTCGTGTCATCGAGCACCTGTTGCACGGACGTCAGTGCCGTCTGGCTCGTCGCGAGTGCCTGATCGGCCGTGACTTTCGCGGCGGACTTGTCGGCCAGCAGTTTGTCGGTCTCGACACGTGCGGCCGTCGTCTGTTCCACCTTGGTAACCGCTGCTGCTGCTGCGGCGGCGGCGTTCTGCGCGGCCGCCTGCAGTTCCGCGCGCTGTGCGGCCAATGCGGCAAGTTGTGCGGCCGCCTGCTGAGACTGAGTTTCGGCCGCAGAGAGCTGCGGCTGGAGCCGCTCCAGCTGGAGCGCGATCGTCGGCGGGTTCGTGTCGAACTGTCCGACAAGCGCCCCGTCGGCCGCATTCCACAGGCGGACGATGCCCGACCAGTCGCCGCCGAGCACGCGGCCGGTTTCCGCGTCGAAGGCAACTTCCATTCCGAGATCCGTCATGCCCGCGAACTCGCGTTCCTGGGCGCCGTCGCCGTTCCACAACCGGACGATGCGGTCGCGACCGGTGCTGACGAACCTTCCGTCACGGGTGTAGTCCATCGCGGCCACGCCGCCGTGCGCGTTCCACGACTTGATCTGCGTGCCGTTGTTCATTTCCCACAGGCGGATCGTGCCGTCTTCGCTGCTCGACGCCAGAACGTTGCTGTCGGAACGCCAGCTCACGTCGGTGACAAATCCCGTGTGACCCAGCAAATCCTGGAACGGCCGCCCGGTGAAGGCCTCCCACACGACGAGCCCATTGGCGCGGTCGCCCGAGGCCAGCAGTACGCCGTCCGGACTGAACTCGATCGCGGTGACCCAGTCGGTGTGCTTCTTGTTCTCATACATCAACTCGCCGGTCTCGACCGAGTAGACGCGGAGCATCTTTTTCGGTCCGCCCAGCGCGACCTGCGTGTGATCGGGGCTGACATCGGCCGCGAGCACGACATCGTACTCGTCGCCGATTTCGGCGACGCGCGCCCCGGACCGGACGTCGAACAGCACGACCTTGCCGCTGGCCCCGCCACGGCCGCCGCCGGCGAGCAGCAGCGCGCCGCTGCGGCTGAACTTCAGGATCTCGGCCTGGCCTTCGGGGAAGGGAAGCACGCCCAGCAGTTCCAGCGTGGCGGTGTTATAGACGGCAATCTGCTTGAAGCTGGAGACGGCGGCCAGCGGCGCCCAGGGGCTGGTGGCGAGAGCCGTCACGGCGTTCAGATGCGGCGTGACAAGCTGGGAATCTCCGAGATAGGCGAGCGGCATGGCCACATCGGCCGGGCGCTCGGTGGTGACTTCAATTTTCGCGACGGCCATCGACTTCTTGATCTTGGCCGTGCTGCCCGAGTTTTCGAGGAGGCCCCCTTCGATCCAGGCTTTGATGACGGCAAGCTCCGCCTCGGGGAGCTTGTCGGCATTGGGCGGCATCTTCGGTTCGGACTCGTGGTTCACCAGCTGCCACAGGTAGCTGGCGTCCGGTGCACCACCTTCCAAAACGGTGCCCGACGAGCCGCCGGCCATCAGCGTGGCGAAGCTGTCGACCGCGAGGCCCCCCTTTTTGTCGTTCGCGTTGTGACAGGAGCCGCAGCGCATGCGAAAGATCGGTTGCACTTGGTCGACGTACGTGACCTTGGCAGGCTCTTCGGCCATGACGACCGCCGAACCGAGGGCACACGCCGCGCACAAAACTTTGGCAAATTGTCGAAACATCATGACGCCTGTCATCTCTACTGACCGTTCCAGATCAAACTCGCCGTACGCAGAAAAGCTTTGCAAAAGGTCGCAATCCACACGCAGGAATGTTCAGGAAAGGCGCGCGGAGAGACGTTTTTGGTCGCAATCGCGGCTGCACAATCCCTGCTTCGTGCTCGTCCTGATCTCTTGTCACAATCCGTCTGTTGAATCTCAGTGGTTAAACAGGAACTCGCGGCTGTTGAGCAGCGCCCAGAACACGTCGGCCAGCGCCTGCTCGCGGTTGCTCCCCTCGGCGAACAGCGGCGCGAGAGACGCCTGCTCTTCCGCGGTCGGCTTGCGGCCGAGACACCGGACGTACAGGTTTTCGATGCAGGCGGCTGGATCCATTCCCTGCGACGCCAGTTGCGCGAGGACGCCCCCCTGCTGAATCTTGGAATTGACGGTGTCGCCGTTCATCAGGTGCAGCGCCTGCGACAGCGTCGGTTCCATTTTCACTTCGCACGTGCAGGCCGTCACCCGCGTGGCGCGGCCGAACGTCGTCAGGAAGTAGCTGGAACTGGAGCCGTCGGCGATCTGCACAGCGCGGGCGCCCAGCGGCAGACCCTGGAACTTGTCCTTCGTCGTCGTCACCTGGCTGATGATGTCGAGCACGGACTCCGCCTTGATGCGGCGGATGTTCTGATGCGCGAAGTTCTTTTCATCCGACGCGTTGCTCTCATTCCGCTGCGTCGACCGCTGATAGGTCTTCGACAGGCAGATGTCGCGGACCAGCGCCTTGAAGTCGTAATTGCTGTCGGTCAGCCGCTGGGCCATGGCGGCGATCAGTTCCGGGTTCGAGGCCGGGTTCGAGACGCGGACATCGTCCACCGGCTCGACAATGCCGATGCCGAAGAAGTGCTGCCAGACGCGGTTGACGAAGTTCGTTGCGAAGTACGGGTTCTTCGGCGAGGCGAGCCAGTTGGCGAGGACCTCGCGACGGTCGCCGCCGGGCGGTATTTCCGCAGGCCCGCCGCCGAGGAACGTCGGCGGCGAGTTGGCCCCCGTGACGACGTGCGGCACTTCGCCGCTTCCGCCGTTGAATACGATGATCTCGCGAGAGTCCTCGCCCGCCTTCCGGCCGATCTGCGCGAAGAACGCCGCGAAGTTGTAGTAGTCATTCTGCGTCCAGCGATCGAACGGATGGTTGTGGCACTGGGCGCACTGGATCCGCATGCCCATGAAAATCTGCGCGACGTTTTCGGCGACTTTCAGGCGGTCGGTCTCGATCTGGTAGAAGTTCGTCTGCGGGACCTTGAACGTGCCGCCGCTGGCTGACAGCAGGTCGCGGACCATCACGTCCAGCGGAACGTTGTTGGCAATCTGCTCGCTGAGCCACTGGTAATACAGCACGATCGACTTGTAGGAGACGCCGCGGTTGGGATCGGACCGCATCATCAGCCACTCGGCCCACTTGGCGACCCATTGCTCGGTGAACTCTTTGCGGGCGATCAGCTCGTCGACTTTGTGCGCGCGCTTCTCGGGATCGGCGTTCGCCATGAAGGCGGCGTACTCTTCAACCGACGGCAACTGGCCGACCAGGTCGATGCTGACGCGCCGGAGGAAGTCTTCGTCCGTGCACTCTCCGGACGGATGCAGCCGCAGCTTCTTCAGCTTGGCGGCGATGAGTTCGTCGATGTAGTTGACCGGCTGGAACGGCTGCTCCTCGTACTGCAGCCCGGACGGCAGCACGATGTACTGCGAGCCGACGGTATGCGTCGCGAAGCGGGCCATGACGTAGGCTTCGCCCCGCGCGCCGGCGGTCACCAGTCCGTCCGGCGAAATCGCGGCCGAGGTTTCGTTGCTTGTCAGGAACAGCGCGAGGCCGGTGACATCCCGGACTGAGCCGTCGGAGTAGGTCGCAACAACCGTGACGCGCTGGGTCGCGCCTTCGCCGTCGAGCACGGCCTGCTTGGGATAGATGTCGATGCTGGTGCAGGAGGCGATATCGGCCGGATCATCCGGGACGCCGTTCTGCAGCCATTCCAGGATGATCTTCCCCTCGGGCGAATCTGGATCGAAGCGCTTGCCGCCGGTGTGCGGGACCGCGCCGACCGATTTTTCAAAGAACAGGCTCGCTTCCGGGACGGCCAGATCGATCCGGCGTCCGGGCAGCTCGCGGCAGATGCGGTAGTGATCGCCGGCCGGGTCGTAACCGAACAGCGACAGGCGGAAGCCGTCCTTGCCGCGAGCGGCGCCGTGGCAGCTCCCCGAATTGCAGCCGGCCTTCATGAAGATCGGCATGATGTCCAGCCGGAAGCTGACGGGCCGGGGCTCGCTCGCCCGCTGGACCTTCACCGGCACCGTGACGCTGCTGCCTTCGAAGCTGACCGTGAGTTGCGTTTCGCCGTCAGCGACGGGAAACAGCAGGTTGCCGTCGCGGCGGACATGCGCCTCGCTGGCGAATGCGTAGGTGGCCTGTTCGGTCACGTCGCGAGTGATGCCGTCGGCGTAGACCGCCTGCACAACAACCGACTGACGCGCTCGGCTCGTCGTCAGACTGATCTCGGGAGGCGAGACGCGGACTTCCGCGAGTTCAGCGGCGAATCCTGCAGTGCACAGGAGACAGACCGCGGCAGCAGTGGTTGTCCGAAGCAGCATAATGAACGATTCCTTGAGTCGTGTCGCAGGTGCATCGGAGAGTTTCTTGCCACCACTGGCCAGAGGTCCGAAGGACCGACACGTCGTCGCCGGCGGCGTAAGCCGCCGGTATTCGTTTGATTTTCAATGCGCAAGCCCCGATGGGGCGAAACCAGCTCGTGTTTGTGCCGCCCCGTTGGGGCTATCTGTCTCGTTATCCGCTGTTCCGTGGGCTGACGCCCACGGCTATATCGTGTCGCCTCTTCGAGGCTGATCGCCCGCGCGCTTTCTATGTGTCCTTACTGCCCGCCGGCGGCGGTGGCGCGCTTCTTCTGGTCTTCCCGCAGTTGTTCGAGTCGCGACAGCGGACGTGCCACTGGCGCGGCTTCTGCGACCGGCATGGGTGTCGCCTCCGGCGTCGGGGCCGGTTCCGCCGGTTTCGGCGGCGGCGGATCGATCCGCAGGCGTCCGGTGCCGAGGTTGTGCAGCACCGTGACGCCGGCTTCGGGAATCAGGACCTGGCAGAACAGGTTGCGGTTGTCGCTGACCGGGGCTTCCGCGGCGGCCTTCACCGTGAACATTACTTCTGTCATGTCCTTGGTCAGCTTGATCGGTGCGGCCGTCGTGTTGGCCGGCAGACCGAGCAGCTGCACTTCCGCCTCGCCTTCGTAGTCCTTCCGCTTGATGACCTTGATCGGCATCAGGGTTTCCTTGCCCTGCTCAACGGCCGACTGGGCGAACTCGAACGTGACGTACTGTTCTTCGACGGTGATCGGAATGAACGGGCTGCAATTGGCTTCGCGGCCTTCTTCCGTCCGGCTGGTGCCTTTGACGCAGATCATCGACGTCTGCGGCGGCGCGTTCGACGCGGCGTTGATCGAGATCAGGGCTTCTGTCTGCCCCTCGGCGATCTGCACGGAGCCGGCCGAGCCGCAGCCCGGCGGATTGATCAGCAGCGAGATGTTGATGGGCGCGGTGAAGCCTTCGGCCCGTTCGGCGATCACCTTCAGGTTCATGGAGCCGTTCTGCACCAGTGGAACCGTCGGAGCTTCGACCCGCAGGTTGAACGGAGACTTCTCCACGACGACGAGCGGCAGCTTGAGCTGCTCTTCGACCCACACGTAGACCTGGTTCTGACCCAGGACCATCAGGATGTCCTGCTTCAGCGGACCGGAGACGGCGAGGTTGGGCTGATTCGGATCAGCCAGCTGGGCGGTGACCGTGGAATACTTTCCGGCGACCGGGGCATCCGGGCGGGCGTAGAACACGACGGGCATCTGACCGTCGTCCTGCCAGTCGGGAGGGCATTCGATGGTCACCCCTTCCGGCAGATCGAGTCCGGCGAAGTTGACCGGGCCGCCGAAGTCGGCGCGAGCCACGTTGACGATCACGCCGCAACCGCCTCCCTGCGGGATCGCGAACCGCGGCTGCACGTACCGGCGAATGTCCAGCGTGCTGGCAACGACCGTCGGGGTGACGGGCGTGAGTTCGACGCGGTAGATGTTGGCCGGCCCGCCGTTTTCCAGATGGTCGCGGACTTCAATCAGGAAGTCGCCGTCGGCCGGAACCTGGAAGCGGAAGTAGCTGTCGGGTCCGCGGGCATCGTCAGAACCGGTAATGTGGGTGCCGTCCGCATTGCAGACGTACACCAGCGGGTCGATCGCCGAGCGGAGCCGGCGGCCATAGCACTCGACTTCAAACACCTGCCCGGCTTTCGCCGCGAACTTGAAGTAGTCGATGTCTCCCGGCTGCTCCATGACGCCGTTGAACGCGCCAGGGGCCGGACCGACCGTCGCTTCTGCCGCAGTGTTATTCGGTTCGACTTCGAGAGCGTTGTCGAGATTGACGATGCGGAACGGCTGCGCGGTCGGCGCGGTGCCGGTGGCGTCCGTCACTTCGACGCCGAACTGCGGCGGCACGCCGGTGGGGAGCGTCACCTGCTGCTGAATCGGTCCGGCGACGTCTCCGAGGAAGGTCACGGACAGCGACTCGCCCGGCTTGCCGCCGGCCGGGAACGCGCCCAGCGGACGGGGGAACCCGCCGATGTTGAGCAGGTAGTACGCCTTGCCGTCGCCGAGGTACGACGCATCGCGGATCTGGACGATGTACTTGCCGTCGGCCGGGACGACCACGGATGCGACGCCGTCGTTGCCGGCGATCGGTGCATCGTCGCTGACGGCAATCTCAAATCGCTCCGCGTTCAAAATGGCGACATACGGGTCGAAGAAGTTGCCGCCGCTGGAGAAGCCGAGCCGCAGCCCGAACACTTCGGCCGTCAGCCGCTCGCCCTGCTTGCACTCGACGACATAGTAATCCACGTCCTCGCCGTCGACGCGGCCATGGACGCTCACGTTGTTGGTGATGACCTGCGGCGCGGTAAAATCGGTGTTCGGTTCGGCCTCTTCGACGACCGGCAGCGGGCCGACGTAAAACGTAAACAGGTCGGAGACGCCCGATCGGGAGCGGACTCGCATCCGCTGCGAGCCGAGCCGGCAGTCCGGCGCGATCTTGAAGCGGACCTTGAGCTGCTTGACCGCGGCGTCCCCTTCGGGATGCGTCAGCGAGACGACCTCGATGCCCGCGTCGTAGAACAGGATTTCTTCGGCATCGGCGAGGTTGTCGCCGTCGATCACGATGTCGACTTCGGTTCCCCGCTGTCCGCCGTGCGGCATCAGGTTGTTGAACCGCGGCGAAGCCCAGGCCGAATCAGCGGACAGTGCCGAAAGCAGGCCAGCGACGGTGAGCGCGAACAACAGGCGTGCGCGAGGGATGGTTCGCATCACGATTCCTTGTCGAACAAGTTGTGGCCCGGCAGGGGAGGGTGGACTGACAGAAGCCGGGCGGGTGGGGCGACAAATCGTTCTGGATACGGCAACGGAGTCCGGATCGGTCGATCCGGACTCCGTGAATGCCAAGCACTCTAAGCCAGCATGTCGGTGCGGACCTTGCCGCCATCACAGATTTCGATGGGACGGTCGCCCGGCGCCATCAGTTCCTTGTCGGCCACGATGCCGAGGCAGTGGTAGACGGTTGTGAACAGGTCTTCGACGCCGATCGGGTTCTCTTCGGGTTCGCTGGCCGTGGCATTCGAACTGCCGTAGACCACGCCCTTCTTGATGCCGCCGCCCGCGAGGACGACGCTGAACACCTTCGGCCAGTGATCGCGGCCGCCCGTGCCGTTGATCTTCGGCGTACGGCCGAACTCCGAGGAGACCATGACCAGCGTCTTGTCGAGCATGCCGCGCTGTTCGAGGTCCGTCAGCAGCCGGTGGAACGCCTGGTCGAAGGCCGGCATCTGGTTGCGGAAGCCGGCGACGATGCTGTCGTGCATGTCCCAGCCGCCGTAGGTCAGGTTGACGAGCCGCACGCCGGCTTCGACGAGCCGCCGGGCGAGGAGCATGCGCTGACCGGCCGTGTTGCGGCCGTACTCGTCGCGGAGCGCGTCGGGCTCCTTCGAGATGTCGAACGCCTGGCGGGCTTCCGGCGAACTGATCAGCGAGTACGCGCTCTCGTAGAAGCTGTTCATCGCCGTGATGTTGTCCGACTGCTCCTTCTTCAGGAAGTGGGCGTTCACGGCGTCGAGGGCCGAACGGCGCGTCGCGGAGCGGCTGTCATCCACCCCGCTGGGAAGGTCGAGGTCGAGAACCTTGAAGCCGCCGTCGGCCGGGTCGCTGCCCAGCGAGAACGGAGCGAAGGCCGAACTCAAGTATCCGCTGCCGGCGAACTCGGAGGGCATCCCCGGGACGCAGACGTACGGCGGCAGGCTGTTCCGGCTACCGAACTCGTGGCTGATGACCGAGCCGATGGAGGGAAACTGCAGCGCCGGGCTGGGCCGGTAGCCGGTGAACATGTTGTGCGTGCCGCGCTCGTGGGCGGCCTCGCCGTGGGTCATCGAGCGGATGACGCACAGCCGGTCGGCAATGGAGGCGGTGCGGGGGAGCGTGTCGCCGAACTCGACGCCGGCCACGTTCGTCTGCACGCGGCCCATCTCGCCGCGGTATTCGATGGGAGCGTACGGCTTCGGGTCGAACGACTCCTGGTGGGCCATGCCGCCGGGCATGAAGATATGGATAATGGATTCTGCGGTGCCCTTGAAGTTCTGGTAGTCCTTCAATTCGGCGGCTGCGCGGCGAGCGAGCAGTTGCGGCAGCGTGAGTGCCGTTCCGGCGAGCATTCCGACCTGGAGAAAGCCGCGGCGGGAAAGCCGCGAAAAATGGGCCGGAGAACAGCCGTGACCGCGAAGACCGGTAAGCGACATCACTTTATCTCCAGTGGGGAGGGGGCTGGCGGGGCGGCGAGCCTGACGCCCTTGCATCTCGACGGCATGGCAACTGAGGTCAAAGCAACAGCTGTGCCGTTTCGACTCGACGCAATTCAATGGCCCGTGGGGACGGATGCGCCTCCATTCGTCCTGCAGGAGGCGGCGGGGAAGAACCGGCCTGTTTCACAACAAAAAGACCGGTTCCAGTGGATACGACCATACCCTCCACGACTGCGTTGTCAAGGGGGGCGATTAAGGGTGACTGACCGGTGTTTTCCGGAGGCGAACCTGCACTTGACAGAACTCACGATTTGTCCCGGCTACTACTGGACTTAGGGACACAACGGGCGTAGTCTGTCTGCTGTGAATTTTGAGCGAAGCCTCAGGAATCCGGACATGCAATCTAACACCCCGACGTTGCGGCAGAGTTCGTTGAAAAATGACAGCGCACGCAACAAATCCACCCGCTGGCTGGCGACCGCCACGGTGGCAGGCATCCTGTCGGGATGTGGCGGATTCGGAGCATCGGCCCCCTCAGAAACGGCCGCGACCGATTCGGCCGCGCAGGAACCTGCGGGCGATCCCTCCGGCGCAGGTGGTCCGGCGATCGTAATGTCGGCTCCCGGCGGCGGAGTCGTGGTCGACGACGGCCTGGATTCCAAGGGACCTGCGGCAGCGACTCCCGTGGCCATGCCCACGGGCGGACCGGCTGGCGCTGCGTTCCCTTCAGGCGGCGCAGGGGCGCCAATTCCTCCGGGAATGGCTGAGGCCCAGCAGGCAGGCGCTGTTCCCCCGACGGCCGCGGGAGTGCCGGTGGCCGGCGCGCCTGCCACAACCGTTGCAGTCCCGATTCCGGCAGCACCGGTCGCTGGTACGCCGGGCGGACCCGCATTCGCTGCCGGAGCACCTCCTGCGGTCGCTCCGCCGGCCGTTCCAACGACGGCGGCCGATTCGTTCGCCACGACCTCCGCTGGTAACGTACCTGTAGCCGCTCCTCCGGGCGCCGTGCTGGGGGCGACGCCGCCGCCATTCGGAATCGGCTCTCAGGAAAACGGGCAGACGGCCGCGCCGCCGGTCGTCGTCGCCGCTCCTCCCGCCGGAGCACGCCGCAACAAGAAGGGGGACGATGACAGTCCTGTTCCGGGCGAAGCGCCGGCGCCGGTCTATAACCCGGCCGCTGTGCCTGTCACGGCCGGATTCCCTCCCACCGCGGGAGGAATCCCGGGAGTCAACGTCCCGTTGGCCGGCGGTGCGGCGTTCGGCACGGGCGCCGATG
>JAEUIG010000056.1 GCA_016795125.1 Planctomycetaceae bacterium
CAGGGGACAGGCAAAGCCCATTCGACTGGTCTGTCCGTCAATTGTTGTCAGCCGGCAGAATCGCGAGCGAAACAGCGCTCCCTAGCGCCAGATTCACCACGGAGGACACGGAGACCACGGAGAAGAACCAGGAGTTAAGCGCTTTTTCTCAGTGTCCTTCGTGTTCTCCGTGGTGAACTTCCTTCCTTTGCGGAGGTTGGCGCGGCTGACAATGCTCAATGGACGGAGCACGACAATTATTGTGCAAAGCCGCCTCGCCCTCCCGGCTTGCGCGGCTCGACAGGTCTTCTCAGCCGCCGATCTCAATGACGACGGCTGAGGCGTTGTCGCGGCCCGATTCGGCGACGGCAGCGCGTACGAGCCGTTCGGCGTCCGGCAGCTCCGTGCCGTCTCCCGTCGGCTCAATCAGCCAATCGGCAATCGCGCGGTCCCACAGTCCGTCGATGACGCCGTCGGTGCACAGCAGCAGCCGGTCGCCCGGGGCGACGTCGAGTTTCGCGAGTTGGGGGCGGATCAGCAGGTTGCCGGCGCCGAGCGACTGCGACAGGACGTTGCGGCGCGGATGATTGCGGGCCTCGCGTTCGTTCAGCTTGCCGGCCCGGCGCAGCCAGCCCACGTGGGTGTGGTCCTCGGTGAGCTGGTGCATTCCGCCCCCCTTGGGCAGGTGGTAGATCCGCGAGTCGCCGATGTGCGCGAGATACCAGGTGCCGCCCACATACCAGACGAGGCTGAGCGTCGCGCCCATGCTGTGGCCATCGCCGTAGCTCTCGCTGAGCATCGTGAGCTGCCAGTGAATCCCCTGAAAGAGATCGTAGAGGCAGTCGTACAGCGCCGAGCAACTGTGTTCGGCCGACATGCGGTAACGTCGCGGCAGCAGGCTGGTGATGTTGTCGATGGCGCAGCGGCTGGCGTACTCGCCGGAATGCTCACCTCCCATGCCGTCGCTGACGGCGAACACGAAGTCGAAGTCTTCGGTCGGGCATTCGCCCACGCGGCCGAGGTAGACAAAGTCCTCGCGATTAAACGCCAGCGTGAGGAACGTGTCCTCGTTGTTGAGGCGGAACTTGCCGCGATCCGTCGTGCCGGACCACCGGAGATGGGCCGCCCGGGCCGGAGCCGTCGGGGCCTCCTGCTGGGGCAGAGACGATTCGTGATCCGGCTCCAGGATCGTCGCAAACTCAAAATCAATGATGCAGAACCGTCCGTCGCTGGCGCGGTAGGTGATGTTCCGCATGTACGGGTCGTCGTGCCGGACGCCGAAGGATTCGAGCTCGGTGAACAGGCTCTGCAGCTTTTCGTCGCCGATGTGATCGACACGCGCGCCGCAGTTGCTGGTGACCAGTTCGAGCTTTTCGCGATCAAAGCTCAGGACGCGCGGGACGAAATCGCACCCGCGCCGTTCGAGATAGCGCAGGACGCGGATTTCGTTGTCGAAGCGTTCCTGAGCGTTGGCGGCGCGGAACTGCTTGTGGACCGTCCCGTCGTAGCCGATGCGGACGAGGGCGCGGGCGGTGTCTTTGGCTTCGTGCATGGAAGGGGGCAGGGGTCAGGGGACAGGGTCTGCCAATAGTAGATAGTGGGTAGTGGATAGTGGGTAGGCTAAGCGCGGGAATTCCTGGCGCGATGGCAGAAGTAGGGTGCGTCTTGACGCACCGAGGCCATCGCGTGTGCGGTGCGGCGAGCCGCACCCTAATTTGGTCTGCCACTCCCAATAAAAAACGCCGCTCCCTTTCAGGAGCGGCGTCACTGTTCACCGGTTTCCGACGATCGTCTACTTCACGCTCTTGATCGTCTTCAGGATGCGGGCGATGATCTTGTACGGATCAGCCTGCGAGTTCGGACGGCGATCTTCGAGATAGCCCTTGTAGGCGTCGTTGGCGACGAAGCTGTGCGGGATGCGGATGGACGCACCGCGATTGGCGACGCCGTAGTTGAACTTGTCGATCGACTGCGTCTCGTGCAGACCGGTCAACCGGAGGTGGTTGTCCGGGCCGTACGCGGCGATGTGCTCGTCCTTGTACTTGTCGAAGGCGGCCATCAGCTTCTCGAAGTACTCCTTGCCCCCCTTGTCGCGGAGCATGGTCGTCGAGAAGTTCGTGTGCATGCCGGAGCCGTTCCAGTCCCCCTTGATCGGCTTGCAGTACAATTCGAAGTCGATGCCGTACTTCTCGCAGACGCGGTCCATCAGGTAGCGGGCCATCCACAGGTCGTCGGCGGCCTTCTTGCCACCCTTGGCGAAGATCTGGAACTCCCACTGACCCTTGGCGACTTCGGCGTTGATGCCCTCGAGGTTGATGCCGGCGTCGTGGCAGACGTCGATATGCTCCTCGACGATTGTGCGGGCGATATCACCGACGTACTTGTAGCCGACGCCGGTGTAGTAGGGGCCCTGCGGACCGGGGTAACCTTCTTCGGGGAAGCCGAGCGGGCGGCCGTCGCGGTACAGGAAGTATTCCTGCTCGAAGCCGATCCAGATGCCTTCGTCGTCGTCCGCGACGGTGGCGCGGAAGTTGGACGGGTGCGGCCCCTTGTCGTTGGGAAGGTGCACTTCGCACAGCACCAGGTACCCGTTCCGGCGGGTGCTGTCCGGGTACAGGGCGACCGGGTGCAGCATGCAGTCGGAGTTGTGCCCTTCGGCCTGCTGCGTGGAACTGCCGTCGAAGCCCCACAGCGGGCAGTCCTTGACGGACTTCGGTTCCGAGTCGACGATCTTCGTCTTACTGCGGAGGTTCGGTTCCGGCAGGTATCCGTCCAGCCAGACGTACTCAAGCTTGTACTTCTCAGACATTCGTCATTACTCCCATCGAAAGCGTTTTGGCGAGGGGCCAGCAGCTTCGCGGAGCCGCAGAGAGAGACGCTGAGCCGGATGCCATCGTCGAGCGCGGCTGTCGGGCATTGCTGTCGTCGTCTGCTCCACTCCGAAAACCAATGTGTCTGCCGTCCGGTCCTCAGACTGTTGAGCAGGCACCATGCCTGCCCCTTCAGCACGTCTGCTTATAAACTCAGCGTCCGATCGGTCCGCTGCACTCGCGTTTTCACGCGAATACGGGATTTCGGAGCCACAGTGTGCCGTAATTGTTGAAGAAAGGCAAAGCGCATGCCGGTGTGGGAGGATCAAAGGGTCAGAGGGACAAAGGTGCAAAGGGGACGCACATCGGAGCCTGTTCTTGATCGACCACCCCCTTGCTCCTTTGCTCCTTGGCCTGTCTCCCTTCACAATCCCTCTGTCCCTCAGTCCCTTTGCCCCTCTGCACCTTTCTCATGAAACTCACCTTCCTCGGGGCTGCCGGCGAAGTGACCGGCAGTCAGCATCTGCTCGAAACCCGCAAGCTGCGGGTGCTCCTGGACTGCGGGCTGTTTCAGGGAGCGCGGGCGGAGTCCCGTCGCAAAAACGAAGTCTTCCACTGCCAGCCGGCGAAGCTGGATGCGGTGATTCTCTCGCACGCCCATATCGACCATTGCGGTAACCTGCCGCGGCTGTACCGCATGGGCTTCCGGGAGACCGTCTTCTGTACGCCGGCCACCGCCGACATCGCCGAATTAATGCTGCTCGACGCAGCCAAAATCCAGCTCGAAGACGCCCGGTATCTCTCCCGCAAGCTGCAGTCCGGGCATCCGCCGGTCGAGCCGCTGTACACGCCGGAAGACGTCGAAGGCCTGATGAAGCGGTTCCAGCCGCTGAAGTTCAACGAGTGGCACGAACTCTCGCCGGACTTCCGGCTGCGGTTCCATGAAGCGGGCCATATCCTCGGTTCGGCGATCACCGAACTGGAAATCCGCGAGCGTGCGGAGGTCAAACGGATCGTCTTCACTGGCGACCTCGGGCGGCGCGACATCCCGTTGCTGATTGATCCGGCCCTGGTGCAGGGGTGCGACGTGCTGATCACCGAATCCACCTACGGCAACCGGATCCATCCGCCGGCCAGCGACATCAAGCGTGAGCTGCTGCGGATTATTCGCGAAGCGGTGGCCGTCGGGGGCCGCGTCGTGATTCCGGCATTCGCGCTGGGCCGGACGCAGCAGGTGGTGTATTACCTGAACGAGCTGTTCAACGAGAAGCAGCTGCCGCGCGTGCCGATTTTCGTCGACAGTCCGCTGGCGACCCGGCTGACCGGCGTGTTCCGCGCGCACAACATCGCCATGGACGACGACGTCCGCCGCACCCTGCTGCACGACAAGGATCCGTTCGGCTTCGACGTGCTCACGTACACGGCGTCGCAGCAGGAATCTATGGAACTGAACCGGATGCGCGGCGCCTGCGTGATCATTTCGGCCAGCGGAATGTGCGAGAGCGGCCGGATCGTGCATCACATCAAGCATGCCTGCAGCGACGAACGAAACTCGATCGTGCTGATCGGATACCAGGCGCCGCACACGCTCGGCCGCCAGATTGCCGACCGGCGTCCGTACCTGCGGATCTTCGACCAGGAGTATCCGCTGCGCGCGAAGGTCGAAAAGCTCGAAGGGCTGTCGGCCCACGCGGACGCCGAAGACTTCCAGTGGTGGTTCTCGCAGATGTCGGCCGACAGCCACATCGGCCGCGCGTTCCTCGTGCACGGAGAACCAGTCGCGGCACAGGCGCTGGCAGAAATGCTCCGGGACTACTGCGACGAGGATCCGGTGATTCCACAGTTCGGGGAGGGATTTGAGATTTAAGGGACAAAGGAGCAGAGGAGCAAAGGAACAGAGGGGGAAAACGTCATCCCTTTGCTCCCCTATTCCTCATTCCCCGATTGACTTTCCGCCGGCCATCGGTTCTCCTGAATGCGCACGTCTCGCCCGGCGCTCTCGCGCCAACGGCACCGTCTCTCTCACGCGGAGGAGGTCCCATGCCGACGGTTCGCGACATTCTGGCCCGCAAGGGCAATCACGTTTTGACGATCGGTCCGCAGGCCACGATTCTCGATGCCGCCTGCCTGATGAACGAGCACAAGGTCGGCTGCCTGCTCGTCACGCACAACGATGAAATCGCCGGCATCCTGACGGAACGCGACCTTCTGGAACGGGTCGTTGCTCAATGCCGTCAACCGGACACGATGGCCGTCCGCGAAGCGATGACCACCGACGTCCTCTACTGCCGCCCGCACACCGAACTCGATGAAGTGCGGTCCATGATGAAAGAGTACCGGTTGCGGCATTTGCCCGTCGCCGACCTGCAGGGCGTGCTGCATGGCATGATCTCCATCGGCGACCTCAACGCCTGGGAAGTGCAGTCGCACGAGGCAACCATCACCGTGCTGACGGAATACATCCACGGACGGGTGTAATCGCACGGCTACTGGGCAGCGACCGTACTGAGCCGGATCGCGATGGCGACCTGCAGCGCGGCCGACAGGATCAGTCCGGCATAGAGCACCGGGCCGAAGGCGCCACCGGAACCGTGTCCGGCGGAGTAGATTGCCGCGACGGCTGCTGCGACGATCGGCCCGATGACGGCGGCTCCGACGAGTACGGTGACCAGGGCCAGCGGGAGCGCGCCCCACGGGACGATTATCGAGTACAGCACCGTCAGGTGGACGAGCACCAGCACGCCCATGCAGATCGGGACCACGCCTTCAAAGAACTCGTCCTGATCGAACGGGGTGTCGGGGATCACCGTGACGAGCACCGTGAACATCAGCAGGGTCGGCGCGCTGCCGAGCAGGCAGCCGCCAAGTTTCGCGTAGCTGATCGACACCAGATTGCGCGGCAGCATCATCAGGCACGGCAGCGTGCCGTCGGCGCGTTCGCTGCGAAAGATCTTGGTGCCGCAGATCAGCAGTTCGGCCACCGCCAATGCGGCGGCCACGCACCACGCCATCTCCTTGAGCGACATCTGGAACAGCGACCAGATCCAGTCGTCTTTCCAGAACAGCGCGACAAGCAAGGCGAGGTAGAGCAACGACTTGACGACGAGGACCGCGCGCCCCCCTGCCAGAAAATGGAAGTCCTTCCAGACCAGCGGCCAGTGACCAGGACGCGGTCGCCGGAACCGCCAGTTCAACGTCCGCCACCAGCCCTCACTGCCGCCTCCCGGCGTCGCACCGACGTACTCGGTGAACCGGTCAAACACGATGCAGGAGACTGCAAAGGCGGCGAAGGCCCCTCCGAGGCTCGCCCAGACCTGAGCACTCATGGCTCCCTCGCCAAACCCCGTCGACAGGATCGTGCCGATCCGATTCAGTACTGAGACGTCGTTGAGGAACTCGCAGACCCCCCCCACCCCGCTCAGCGCCCGCCCGTCCTTCGCGACCAGGCCGTCTGCTTCGAGGTTCGGGCGGGCGACGTGCAGCGCGGGCGCGAGCAGCAGTGATCCCAGCAGCAGCAGCAACATCAGGGCTGATGCCGACGAGGTGCGCCGACAGACCACGGACATCAGCAGCGCCAGGTTGGCCACGAGAATCAGAAACGCAGCGATGGCCACGAATGAGCACCAGATCTGCTGGGCCGAGAGCCCGCCGAGGGTGATCGACAGCAGGGCGAACGGCAGGATGCCGGCGAACACGGTCAGCGCCGCCATCAGTCGGCTGGTCGATTTGCCCAGCAGGATGGACACGGACGAGAGGTCCGCCAGTTTCAGCAGCCCGAGCGTGCCCTCCTCTTTCTCTTCGCCGATCGCGCTGGCGAAGAACCCGGGACCGGCCAGGCTGATCAGCGCGATGGACAGGTAGCACAGCGCCTGGAACAGCCGTAGTCCCGGCGCTCCGAGTCCGCCGCTGGCGACGTGCGCCTCGATCAGCATCACGAGCAGCAGCAGGACGCTCGCCAGCCGCACGAAATGCGCCGCCCGCCGGCGCGCGTTGTCGCGAAGCGAACGGGTGAGCAATGTGAGTGTGCCGTGCAGCATGGGAAGTCGCGAGTTCGAAGAGGCGTCCGCCGTCAGGGAGCCCCGGGCGCGACGGGCAAGTCCACGACGTATAACACGTAGCCTTCCTGGTCGGGGAACTGATTCCCTTCGAACTGGAACTCATCCGACGACGTTCGGAACAGCAGCACGCGTACAAAGGCCGGATCGAGGCGGACATCCTTGGGATAAGTTCCGGTCGGCAATCGCAACGTGCTGCCGACCAGCGGCGCCATCAGCCGCTGAAACGCCTCAGTGGTCGTCGCCGGCTCGATGTCGGTGCTGGTCCAGATGTTCAACTGGCGCTGCGCCTTCCACGGCGTTGCGTCCAGCGTATTGATGAATTGCGATCCAGCCGCCCGATTCGTCGTCAGCCGGGCGCCGTCCGGCCCGGCCTCCATTTCGTGGATCGTTCCGTCGTACCAGGCGCATGCCAGCATGGAATCGTGGTAGACGTCCGGTCCGAATGAGAGGACGAGGTTTCGCAGGACCCCGTCGCCGGCCTCGAGTTCCCGGGCCTGTACGTCCAGGGCCGGACCGGGCATGCGGGCGCGCTGGAGGATGCGGCACGTCGACGCCGAGGGGAGGTCGAGATCGAGCACGCCGTCCGCCAGCCGCGCGACGCCCTTGACCGGCTCCAGGTCCTGGCAGGACGTAAACAACCGGCCGCTGCCGTCGGTTGTCAGCGAGTACACGTCGCCATTGCGGGAGGCGGCGCACGTGTACTGCGTGACGTCGAACATGCGATCGGCGAGCTGATATGCCACGGCCACCGACCGCGTGCGGCTGCGTTCCGATGACCCCAGCTGACCCAGTCGCGCAAATCCGGCCGAAAAGACGACAGAGATGCCCAGGAAGCCGGCGTAGAACCAGCGCCAGTCGGCGCTGCGCCGGCCCAGCAGATAACTGCCCGGGAACACCGCCAGCACGTACAGGACCGCTGCGAGATAGACGACCCACCAGTTGCGATGGAACCGGGTAAGGTACATCAGGTCGCGGAGAATGTAGTCGTCGAACTCGATGGAGACGGGGAAGTTTCCGGACATGCGCTGGACTTGGGAATCCAGTGACTCCACCAGGCGATCGGCGGGCTGCGGTTCGAGAATCAGCTGGCGCGCCGTGTCCGCATCGATGTCGTCGACGGACAGCGGAATGCGGGTGATTCGTCCGCTGCCAAAGCGGGTCTCGTCGCGCGCATCATTCAGCACCGCCAGTTCCCCGGAGAATCTGGGATACTCGCCATCGGCGCCGTGCACGAGGAACAACCGACCGCCGCGCTGCAGCCAGTCGAGGAATGCCTGTATCCGCGCCCCCTGCCAGCTCGGGACGGCGTGCAGCACGATTCCCCGGAGACTGTCAGTGCCGGTGACCGACGTGGGGAACAGCGCCGGATCGCAGCGACGCAAGACGCTGCCGATCGCCGTGGTGTCATTCTCCTCGGCGATGAGCACCGTGGCGCGCTCGCCCATGCGCGGGGTCGGGACTTCGACCTTGTTGCGGAACTGCGGGCCCCAGCTGAGGGTCCATTGTTCGAAGTCGCCGATCACGTAGGGGGTCAACTGCACCCAGCGGCTGGAAAACCCGGAGATGAAGTACGTCTGCTCGTACTCGACATCGACCCGCTGGTTCCTGCCGACGGACTTCTTCAACCGCAGCGCGCCTTTTGCCGGCGTCGCACCGGTGTTTTCCACCAGCAGCGACAGCGGGACGAAGGTCTGTACGGGCGACTTGCCGTCGAATCCCCATTCGATCTCGCGGATTTCGATCGTGCCTTCAGATTCCGGCGCATCTGCGGCGCCGGCCACTGCGCCGCCGGCGGCGGACAGTGCGATCAGCATGAGCAGAGATTGGAAACCGGGTCGATTCAACGGACGACCTTCGCAAACTCGACTGCCATGGCACCGAATGTGGCGTTAGAACTGGCCGACGATCTCGCCGTCGTGCCGGTTCCCCAGTCGCCGCATCGCCTGGGAATCGACGCT
>JAEUIG010000068.1 GCA_016795125.1 Planctomycetaceae bacterium
GCGTGCATCACAAACGAGCCGGCCGCCGACATCGAACTGATGTGCACGCGGCCGTTCAGCAGGCTGTACCAGAAGTTTCCGCTGGACAAGAGGCCCAGGAGCTGCGCCGCACCGATCAACACCGCGATGACGATCGCGCACAGGACCGCCAGGGCGACATTCACCGCCGGACCGGCCAGCGCGACGACGAGCTCCTGCTTCGGTTCTTCCGGAATCCGTTCGAGGCGGGCCACTCCACCGATCGGCAGCAGTGTGATGTCCTGCGTCTTGATGCCGTAGCGCTTCGCCGCCAGGGCATGCCCGAGTTCGTGCAGCACGACGATCGTGAACACAGCCGCAATGAAACCGACTGCGGTCAGAACGTTCAGCCACGTTCCGCCACCCGACAGTTCGGCGAACACGATGTACGCCAGCAGGATCAGAAACGTCCCGTGCACATAGATGCCGATCCCCGCAACTGTCGCAATCCTCCACGACCACTTCATCGGACGCTCCGCCGGACTCTGTTCGAACTCAGTGTTGCAGCTTTAATCGTAGCGCAGGAGGGTCGATGGTCTATAGTCGATGGTCGATCGACAGGAAAACGCCATCGTCCAGCGACTACTGTCCATCGACCACTTCCGCGGCCCGGAGATTGCGGAACGAAATGTCCGTTGTTTCGTCGTGCCCCTGCAGGCTGACGTGTCCGGCTTCGTCGCGGCGACCGCGGCGCGGATTTTCGTCGGACGGCCGCTCATCGGTCCAGTCGGTCACGCAATAACCGTTGACCCACGTTTCGAACCGGTTGGCGCTGGCGACCAGCGTGATGGTGCACCACTGGTGGTCGGACGAGACAACGCGCCGCGCCGTGGTGCGACGGAAAATTGCGCCGGTGCCGGAGTTCGCCGGACTCGCCCGATCACCTTCTTTCAGGCTGTTGTCGATCTGTACCTCATAACCGTTTGAAGGCGCCTCCTCCGTGCCGGGCATTGCACGGAAGAAGAACCCGCTGTTGAGATTGTCTCCGTGCGTTTGCGCATCGCACTGGAAAATGAAATTCCCGAACGTCTGCTCGGTTTCCAGAAACCCGGGGCCATTGCGAAGGTGGATCGTCCCGTCCTCGACTGTGAACTCGCTCTTGGAGCCGGGGACGACGCGCCAGCCGGCAGTGTCTGTCCCGTTGAACAGGTCACTCAATCCCAGCGGACGGAGGATGATCCCCCGGAACTCGACCTTCCCGGCGTTCTTCTGCAGGCCGATGAGGCCGGAACTGCGGGCGTTCGTTGCGTCCGTGTAATCCAGCACCTGCGCGCCGTCGAGCGTCACGACGAAGTGGTTCCCCTCGGCCATGACGCGCAGCCGTTTCCAGTCCCCGGAACCGACGATCGGTTCGGCTGTCTTCGCATGCCCCACGATCGCGCCGGTGGTGAAACCGTCCGGATGCGCATCCGCGATATTCAGCTCGTAGCAGTCGGTTTTTACGTCCTTCGGATCAGGAATCGTGCGGAGAAAGACCCCGCTGTTGCCGCCGGCCGCCATGCGGAACTCGCAGGCGAACTCGTAATTGGCGAACGGGACACGCGTATTGAGCAGTCCGATGGGACCAGCATCGGCCGTGATGGCGCCGTCCTGAACGCTCCAGTTCACCTCGGCGTTGTTCGACTCCCACCCGTAGAGCGTGTGTCCGTCGAACAGGCTGATCCAGCCTTCGGCCGCCTGCTCGGGATTCAGCGGATTGAAGTACGGTGGCGGCGGTTCCGCTGCCGGGCTCGCGGCAGGTGCAGCCGTTTGCGCCGCAGCAGGATCGGCGGCCTGCGGTTCGGATGACTGTTCCGGAGCGGACTGAGTGGTCTCGCCTGTCGGCGCCGCCTGCTGCGGTGGCGAATGGGCTTGCGGGCACCCACAGGCGATGGCCAACAAAGCCGCTGAGAGAACAACGCGACGACTGATCGAACAGGGCATGGAGACCGGAGCGAACGAGTGTGATCGAAACAGGGCGACTGCGAGCATCCGCGGGCACACCGACGCCCCGGTTCATACCCGACGGCGCTGCCGAGCGTCAAAGGACCACGCCGCACGAGCTTGGTGATGCGTTCATGCGCTGCGATGCCGAATCGCCCAACGAAAGCAGTCAATAACCACAAAGACACGAAGATCACAAAGAAAAGCCTCGCAACGAAAGTCTTCTTTGTGTCCTTTGTGCCTTTGTGGTTCCAATCTTTTTCAGCAATTTCAGGAGCGGGCCTATGCCAGGTGACTCACGTCGTCACGCGTGGTCCTGCCTCGGCGTGCGAAATGAGTGCGCGGCGAGCAGTGGGGCGTACAGGTCCGGGCGGCGGTCGCCGAACCGGTCGACCTCGTGCTTGTCGGGCACGCGGATGACTCGCTTGCGTCGCGCCCGCTCCGGGTCGATGTCGGCGTAGAAGATCTCCTCGTTGACGCCTGTCGGCGCGGCGAGGACGTCGCCGTTGGGCGCGCAGATGCTGCTCATGCCGATGAACGGGAACCCGCGCTCGGTGCCGACGCGATTCACGGCTGCGAAGTAGATGCCGTTCTCGTTGGCTCGCGTGCGAATCGTGCTTTGGGCGACGCACTCCGAACCGGGAGGCCAGTTGGTCGGCAGGACGACGATGTCCGCGCCTGCGAGCGCCAGGCAGCGCGTGGCTTCCGGGAACGATGCGTCGTAACAGATCAGCATGCCGACCCGCAGGTCGCCCGCCTGGTGCACCGCGAAGGGGCGGTCGCCGTATGCTGTGAACATGTCGATCCCCAGGAACGGCAGATGCACCTTGCGGTAATAGCCGACGAGTCCCTGCGGGCCGACCAGCACCGCAGCGTTGTAGATCTTGTCGCCGTCGGCCTCGAGCATGCCGAACACGACGAAGCAATTGTGAGTCCGGCAGTGCGCCTGCACCGACTGCGTGATCGGGCCGGGGATCGGCTGCGCGTATTCGCGGGCCTCGTCGGCACTCTCGAAGCAATAGCCGGTCGCGGCACATTCGGGAAAGATGACCAGCTTCGCGCCGCCAGCGGCGGCTTCGGCGATGTACCGGCCAATGCGTTCCAGGTTCTGAGGGACGTTCGCCAGCGCGACGTCCATCTGCACTCCAGCGATGCGAGTCATGGGTGAGGATCGGGATTCCGGGGTCAGGATTCAGGGAATTCTGACCGAAGCACCCGGCGGCGACAACCGCCCTGAATCCTGAATCCTCGCGTCACCGCAGGATGCTGTCGGCGGACGGAGTGGCCACATCGTCCCTGGCGGGAAACGCCGGCACGGGGTAGCCGTCCACCGTATTCGGCAATCGGCGCACCCGGGAGTCGCTTTGGGCCGCTGCCGGCTGCGGCACGTCGGAGCGGGGTCCCTCCGGTGCGACGGCGACTGGCAGACCGTCGCCGGAGAAGCGTTTCGGCGGTGCATCCGCCGGGCCGATGATCCCCGCTTCCGTCAGCGTGACCACGGTCAGCCCGGCGAGCAGCATGTAGGCCACCGCGTTGGCGCCGAACTCCGGCCCGAACATCTTGAAGGCGCTGCCGGCGGATTTCTTCAGCGAGATCCGGACTCCCGACCATTGCACGCTGTACAGTTCGTCCAGCAGCAGGTGCGACAGGAACCCGATGGCGACGCCGGCGCCCATCAGCAGTTTCACCGTCACGCTCTGTCCCGGGTAGGCCAGGTAGGTGCCCTCGGCGGCGATCAGCAATGCCGGGACGCTGTGAAACATGCCGCGATGGACGGCGATCTTCCCGACGAGCAGCGACAGCCCGTACTTGATTCCGATGTACATGCCGAGGAACAGGACCATCACCGTTTCCGGCTCGTTCGGAAGTCCGGTCAGGTACAGGACGCGGCCGATGAGCAGCAGGGGGGCGATGGAGGCCGTCAGCCCGAACATTTCTCGGACGGGCCGGCCGCTCTCGGAGTCGAGATCGGGCAGGATGCCGCCGATCGCCGTGAACCACCCGGCCAGCATCCCCTGCACGGGGGTGAAGCCCAGCAGCAGCCAGCTTCCCGCTCCGACGGCGCAGCCCAGCAGGCCGCTGACGGTCACATGCTCCCGATAAGCCGCCATGCGTCCTCCCTGACGCCCAGGTTCCGCGGTGAAAGCGGGGCAAACTGTAGCAGGGATATCCGAATG
>JAEUIG010000127.1 GCA_016795125.1 Planctomycetaceae bacterium
GGAACCCTGGAGGATGGCGCTCGATAAACCTCTCCCTTTCCCCCGAGCGCAGCATTGATCTCGGCGCAAACGCCAATCAGGGGAGAGGGCCGGGGTGAGGGGACCAGAACAGGCGTCGCTGCATGCATGCGATGGAGCTTCGATCGCAGTCGACTGATGTGGACGACGCACTCACCATGCGTGCCCCCCTCCCCGGGCCTCCCCCCGAAAAGCGGGCCGAGGGAGAAGTGTTGTGCGACGTCGACCGGGAGCATCGCTCCGCTCGCCCGACGGCGACCAGCTGCGACCGCCGTTGGGGTCGTGCTGCCTGCGGCGCTGACTGCACGAATCTCGCCAGCCGCAGATCGACTGCGGCAACAGCAGCACCATTCGCGGTTCGTCGCTGCTGCCGGCGAACAAAGGCAGTTGGAGGGACGCATGCATCGTCGCCCCCGTCTGGCGCACCGGCGCTTCCCTTCGGTCCAGCCCCGGCCAACCCCAAAATCGGCGTATTGAAACTGCTTCATTCCCGGCCGTGCATAGCCGGCCCATCACACGTGGCGTTCCCTGCATGGTGAGGTCAAACAAAACAACGCCGCGAGCATCCGGTTGATGCTCGCGGCGTGTTGCATTTCACCGCTTAAGGAGCCGTTCTTCGCGGTTGGGGAGCGACGGGGCGGCGCTGGCCAGCTCCTGAACCCGGAAGCGCTCGAAACGGCGGTTCCCCGCCCTGCGGCGGAATCGGATTGTTCAGTTCGGCCGGATTCGTCTCAGGCGGTTGCTGCGGAGCTTGTCCGTCTCCGATCGCCGGGTTCGGCGGGAAGCCATCGCCATCACCATCGTCCGGCAGACCATCGTTGTTGTAGTCGTCCGGAATCCCGTCGCCATTCGTGTCGCCGTCGGGAATGCCGTCTCCGTTCAGATCGGTGGTTCCATTTCCGCCGGAATTGACCGGGGTCACCAGCGTCGTTTCCCGCAGGATGGGATACCCATTCTCGTTGAAGCCAAAGACGCCCAGGGCAACGCCCGCCTCGGTGACGCCGATCACAGGATTGCCTGCTGCATCGAAGCCGATCGCACCGTAGCAATTGCCGCCGGTTCCACCCGTTCCGTCCACTCCGAACCCGCCGATCGGCAATACGCCGCCGAAGGGATAGGCCGAGTTCCCGAAAATCCGCTGGTTAACCCCCGCGGCCTGGGCCAGCTGCAGCATGCCGTCGTACAGGTACTTCAACTGGGCCTGCTGCTGTTCCTGAGTCCGGCGGATCTGCTGGAGCAGCCGCGAATGCGAGCCGCGATCGCCGCTGGTCACGGACAGGTTATTGCGACCTCCCGCCGACGCCGTTTCTTCGATCGGATCCACGAGGACTTTCTTGTGTTCCGCCGGCAGCGTGAGCGAGAACTCCTGTTCTTCGCCGTTCCGGTGGGCTGTCAACGCCACGGTGGCGCCGCCGTCAAACTCGTTCAGAATGCGGAACAGCGCCTTGGGAGTGACCACACTTTTACCGGCGGCCGTTTTGATGAAGTCTCCCTCGTTCATTCCCGCCTCCCGCAGCGGTGAGATGGGATCGATGCGAACGACCTCGACTCCTTCCGTCGTGGTTTCCAGCGCAGCCCCGAGGTCAACCTCGGGCACGACGTCGTTTTCCACTGACGGCGAGTCCTCGTCCTTGATCACTCGCGTGGGGGCCGGCGACGGCTCGGCGGAATCGGTGACCGTGGCGGGCGGGCCGATGTCATCATCTTCGACCGCATAGATTTCCGCGATTTCGCCGTCCGGTCCCGTCACCCTGGGAAACCGGATTCGCGTCTCCGGCGTCAGCTCATTCAGTTCGACCTGACGATTTCGTACGTAGACGCGCACCTCGGGGCTGAGCCGATAGACGGTCTCGGTGGCGGAATCCCCTTCCCCTTCGCGCAGCGTGAGACGGTGATCGTCGGTACTGACGATCTGCCCGAAGACCACGTTCTCCGTCGCCGAGCGCCGGCGCAAGGGGTCGTTGTCCGTGCGGACAGTCCCGCCGCGGGGGGGCGTCACCCCGGTCGAAGCGGGTTCCTGCCCGCTGCTGGAACTGAGACAAGCAGCGAGGCACACA
>JAEUIG010000134.1 GCA_016795125.1 Planctomycetaceae bacterium
GTCCTCACCTGCGACGGAGTCGATGCGGCCGCGCTCATCGGCGAGATCCGCGATGCCGACCGGGAATCGCACGTCGTCGTGAGCGGACCGCTGGAGTTCCTGAAGCAGGTGCGAAACGCCGGCGGAACAGACATCGCACGACTGGCGATCGTTCACTCCGGCGGAATGGCGCTCGACCAGCTGATCCGGGAGATCGATCCGGCCGTCGTGGAACTCGACAGCGACTCCGCTACGCCTGAACTGTGCCGTGAGCTGCATGCGCATGGCATTCGCTTGCAGGCGAACGCACGGGGGACGACGGCCGATTGTGCCGAAGTCTGGACGCGGCTGATCGAGGCCGGCGTCGACGCCATACTGACGGACCATCCGGCCGGCGTCCGATTCACCGATGTACGGCGGCGGATTCCGAAGTTCCCGGTCGAGATCGCACTGCATCGCGGCGCGAACCGCTATGCGCCGGAGAACACGCTTCCAGCCATCGAACTGGCGGCCAGGTTGCAGGCGGACTACATCGAAATCGACATCCAGACGACACAGGACGGGCAGTTCGTCCTCGTGCACGACCGGTCGCTGGATCGGACCACCAATGGGACCGGTCCCGTCAACCTGCGGTCAACGGCCGAAGTTGCCGCTCTCGATGCCGGAAGCTGGTTTGGCGCGCCGTTCGCCGGCTTGCGCGTGCCGACGTTGGACGACGGCCTGCAAGCTCTTGGACCGCGGGCACATGCGTACCTTGACGCCAAGAATATTGCTCCAGAGGCGCTGGTCGCCGCGATTCGCGAGCACCACCTGGTGTCGAAGCATGTCGTCTACCAGTCGCCCGACTACTGCCGCCGCCTGAAATCGCTCGATCCCGACGTGCGGCTCCTCCCTCCGCTGCGAACCCTCGGCGACCTGGATCAAATTGTCGACCTGAAACCGTACGGCGTCGACGCCAAATGGGAGTCGCTCTCGGCCGAGTTGATCGCGCGCTGCCACGGCGCCGGCATCCGGGTGTTTTCCGACGCCCTCGGCGAACATGAAACCATCGACGACTACCGCCGCGCCATTGGTTGGGGCATCGACGTCATCCAGACGGATTTCCCGCTGCGGGTGCTCCGGGCCGTTGAACTGGAAGCACCGCGGGCGCATTGAACTCGCTCGGCCGGCATGCAGCGCGCATGCTCAGGTTTGCGCACCCGGCAAGGTCTGCCATCCCGACGCGAACCGCCGGACCGACACGTTCATGACGATCTGTTCCCGGATGGCGATCGTTCCAACCGGTCCCGCCAAGTCGCCCGCTGCCAATGGCCGATCTCAGATGCGGACTTGTCCCGTCTCTGGCGGAATGACTGGCCACGCCGGCAGTTGCTGCCGGTCGCCCGACGGGACTGCGAACGGAATCGAACAGCAGGCTCGACATGCTGACAGCGCGCGACGGATCGACGCAGCGGACGTTGTGGATTCTGGCGGCGATTGCGTTCGCCGTGCCTCTCAGCCTGCTGGCCGTTTCCAGCCTGAAGTTGCAGCCCGATGAGGCGCGACGGCTGGCCGAAACCGACCCGGCCCGACGACTGGCCGAATGGCATCGCCAGCAGTTTCCCGACACCGATGCCCTGCTCGTCACCTGGGACGGCAGCACCATCGACGATCCGCGCATCGCAAGCTTCTCCGAATCTCTGCTGGGCAAGGTTGATGCCGACGGGATTCTCCGCGGCGGCGCGCCGGAAATCTCTGCCGTAACGACTCCCGCCGACATGCTGCAGCGGATGACGGCACAGGGCATCGCAGTCGAAGAAGCGACGCGTCGCCTGTCCGGGACGTACATCGGGATCGGCGGCATGAAACTGAAGCTCACGGACGCCGGTCGCGGCGCCCAGGAGGCCGTCACGCACCGCCTGATCAAGGCCGTGCACGACAACGTGGGCGTTGACCTGGAGGTCAGCGGCCCCGTCGAAGCCTGGGAGACCGCGGACGCAGACGCCGCCGCCCCGCTGCCAATTCCCGAGCACGATCTGCAGATCACGTGGGCCGGATTCCATCCGCGCTCCGAAATCGCCCCCCGCGTCCGGTCATTGGCGCTCGCCCTGACGGATTTCCCGACTGCCGATGAACCCAACGGCCGCAAGCTGGTGGATGAATGTTTCATCGCGCCGGGCGAGCCGATCGCCATTCATGTCGCGCTGTCGGCTGCCGGCGTTGCCGACGTCCCCTCGGCCGTGCAGGCCATCGAACAGGCAGCCACGGCCGCCGAACTGCCTGCCGTCCATGTCGTCGGCGAGCCGCTCACGCATGTCGAACAGCTCCGCGCCTCCGAGCGCATGCTCTGGAATCCCACCGCAGCGAAGCTCACCCAGCGGTCGCTGCTGCTGCTGGCCGCGTTCGTCATGACGGTCCTCAGCGGGATCATGCTGCGCAGCTACCGTGCCGGCGTGCTGCTGTCGGCGCTGACAATGGCCTCCATTCTGTTGAGCGCTGCCATGTTGCGCGGCGCCGGGGATTCGATCGATCCTGTCCTCGCCGGCGTTCCCATGCTGGCCGGTCTGCTGATGCTCGCCTGCGGGATGCAGATCCTCGGAAACCCGGCGCAAGAGCGCGGGAGTCTGTTCGCGAACCGCAGCAGCGTGGCATCTGTCCGCTACGCGACGATCGTCGCGGCCGTGGTGCTCATGCCGCTGATGGTCAGCTCCACTCCCGCAGTCCGCCAACTGGGTGTGTTTGGCGTCGGCGCGATTTTGGTCGTGCTGTGTCTGGCCGTGGCAATGCTGCCGGCGCTGCTGCCGATGCTCGGGACCTCGGCAAAGCCAAACACCGGCGGCTGGGCAAATCTTGCGGTGATCATCACGCGGCGTCCGAGGCTGACGGCCTCGCTCTGCCTGCTCGTGCTGCTGGCGGGAGCGGCGGGCGCCGGCCGTGCTCGACTGGAGTCTGGCGATCAACATGCATTCCCCGCCGACTCACGACTGGCCGCCGACGTGCCGTTTGTCGAAGACAATCTGACGGGCACCACCCCGCTCGATGTCATCGTGCGCTTCAGCCCGGAATGCCGGAACGGCATGCGGTTCCTCGAGCGGGCCGAAATCGTCCGAATGGCGGAGCAGACGGTTTCGGAACATCCGGCGATCGCCGGCGCGTATTCCCTCGCGGACCTGCTGCCGAAAACCGAGATCCTCGCGGCGGACGCACCGACCCGGCAGCGCGTGCTGTTCAATCGGAAGTCGAACGAGGCCGAAGAGCAGGTCCGGTCCGGCGCTGTCCCCGGTGCAGGCGCCCTGCTGCAGACGGCCGACCAGAATCGGGACTGGCAGCTGGCTGGCGATGCGCGGCTCACCCGCATCGACGACGAACTCTGGCTGATCTCGACCAGCGCACGGCTGCCAGCCGAGGTTGATGTTCCGCGCGTCATTCAGGAAATCGACGCTTCGGTCAAAACGGTGCTCCGCCGGTTCCCAGGCGCGGAGCACGTCGTCTCCGGCCCCCCGATTGTCAATCTGGCGACGCGGCAGGCCCTCCTGAAGAGCTTTGCCAAAACGACGGGACTGGCTTGCTTCGTCATGTTCGTCGCGATGATCTGGCTCGTGCGCTCACCGACGGCGTTTCTGCTCGGCACGCTGGTCAACCTGCTGCCGGCCGGTTGCGTCGTGGGCTTCGCGGCACTGCGTGGCGTCCGGATCGATGTCAGCACGATGGCGGCGATCGTCTTCGCCGTCACGCTCGGCACGCATTCCGCGGTGCAGTTGCTGCACCGCTTCAAGTCGGCGATGGATCAGGGATCGTCGCATGCCGATGCGGCGCGGCAGGCGCTCGCGGAATTCGGCCCCGGATGCTGGCGGTTCTCGATCGTGTCAATCGGCGGACTGCTCGCGCTGCTGCCGTCCGAAGTCGCCGCCGTCCGGCAGTTTGCCGGCCTGCTGGCGTCGATGATCGCCGCCACGCAGTTGGCGGTCATCGTTCTGCTGCCGGCTCTGCTGGCTGGGCGCGTCGGGCGCTGGTTGCAGGGAGTGCAGCGGCCGCGGGTGACGGCGATGCAGGAAGAGACGCACTCGCCGCATGTCCGGTTCGAGCCGACGGCACTGCGCGACACCGTCCGGAACACGGTCTAAGTGATGAGATGACTGGCGACGAGTGACAAATCCTGACCGCTTCGATTTGTCACTTGTCATTGCTCAATGGTCACTTGTCGTTTGAACCGGAGAGCGCGGCGTCCTAGTCGTCGAGCGATGGCGGCTGCAACGAGACCTCCGTCGCCATGCCGGCCGGCGGACGCAGCGGCGCGGGTCGCCCGAAGAAGAAGCCCTGGGCGTAGTCGAACCCCAGATCGCGGCAGGCTTCCGCTTCGGCGCCGGTCTCGATCCCTTCCGCCACGGCCACGGCTTCGAAGTCGTGCGCCATCTCCACCAGCATCTTCAGCAGCTTCCACTGGTGGTTGGACGCCCGGTCGGCATTGCGGACCAGGCAGGCATCGAACTTGAGGTACTGCGGCGGGGCCTGCACAAGTTCCAGCAGTCGGGACTGTCCGGCGCCGAAGTCGTCGTAGGCCAGCGCGACGTCGAACTCGGCGAACCGCTGCTTCAGCAGGTGAATCCGCCGCGGGTCGTCGACCGATCCTTCATGGATCTCGATGACCATCGACATGTCGGGATAGGCCGTCCGCAGCCGTTCAATCGAGCTGAGCACGTCCCGTTCGAGATCTTCGCGAGGGTGCGTGTTCAGGAACAGAGGCATGCCGCGCTGCAGCCGTGCGGCGGCCGTCTCCACCGATTTCTCGCGGCAGAGGATGCTCAGTTCCGTTTCCCGCGACACCAGCGCGGCGGTCTGGAACATCGTCGCCGGGCTCTTCATACCGGCGATGCCGCTGCGGGCCAGCGCCTCGTAGCCCAGGGTTTCTTTTTCCTTGAGCGACGTGATCGGCTGGTAGTGCGGGGTGATCGCCTCTTCCTGCATGAGCTGCGCGAACTGGCTGAGAATCCAGTCCGGTTCAAACGTGTCCATCGACTTCTGGGTGCGTTTGAGCGCCGGATCGCACTGGATGCCGTTCGCCGGCGTGCGCGCCCGGTACTCCAGCCGGAACTCAGTGTCCGCGAGCTCGATGTGGTCGCCTTCGCCGATCGGCGTGGGGCGCGAGACGCGGCGGCGGTTCACGTAGGTCCCGTTGGTGCTGCCGAGGTCCCGGATCAGCAGGTTTTCGCCGATGACGAGGACTTCCGCGTGGCGGCCTGAGACCCGGGCCGATGGCACCACGAGCGACACGCCTGGGCGGCGACCGATGACGAACGCCGACACGTTGATCGGGAACTTCTCAATCGCACGGCCGGCCGCGAGGCATCCCGACAGATACCAGCCGGTATCGACGGCGCTGGACCGGGCTAATTGTGCCGTATCGAGTTCCATCGCAGTCTCTCGCGCGCAAGCGTAGCGGAACCAACAGGTCCAGAACTCTAGGTTGCGAAACGATGTTGCGCGACGGTCAACAGGCGATTCAGCGCGGCCGCAATCCTGCCGTCTCCGCGTTCAGCGATCTTGGCCGCCGGAACGATTGTGGCGGACGGTCCGGACGCAGCGTCTGTAGCGATTCTGTCGGGAATGATTGCCCTGTTGCGGGCGCAACACTCACTTTTCCCCGCTTCGTTCGGTCACCGCATGAGGCCAGATTGGCGCGCTTGCTTTGAGAGAGCGTGCCACGGCTTCGGCCGGGCCGCACCGGCGCCGCGGGGAGGTGAGGGCGAACTGCCGATCGACAACCTGCGCACCCGCGCTAGCGCTGCCGGCGAAACTCTTCCAGCGGGTACTCGTTGATCGCAGGTCGCACCGCGAGGTGCTTCAGTTCCTGCAGCCGCCGCCAGCCCCGGGTGACGAGTTGCTCGCGCCGCGCCACGTCGTCGCCGTTCAGCTCGTGTTTGGCGAACGGCCCGTCGACCTCGACCGGCGCGAATAATGGATCGACGATGAACTGGGACTGTGTCGGATTACAGCGCAGGTGCCGCTCCGGCGACGCCATCAGTTCGCGGGCATCGATCTCGCCGATCACGTAGCGCAGGTACAGATCGCTGTCGGAGATGTCGGCGACATCCTGCCCGCAGACTTCGCAGAGATAGCCGGTGTCGCACTTGGCCACAGGGAGGTATCAGGATTCGGGATTCAGGGATAGCGATCAGCGGTCAGGTATCAGCAATCAGCAAGCTGACGTCGGCACACGTTTCTGATCGCGCAATTCGCGAGTGCTACGTTGCTGACAGCTGACGGCTGAAGTCACGCCAGCTGGTACGGCACCAGCACCTGTTCGTCATCATAGAAGAACGTGGCTCCGCCTGTCGCGAATTTCTGGACGTCGTTGATCGTTGCTTGGCCTTCGGGGGATTCGAGGATTGCCTCCAGGGCCGCGCGCGACTCGGCATACAGGCCGACGATCATGTAGTACGGGGGCTTCTGGCCGGGGGTGGCGGGCTGGCATTTGCCAATCGTCCAGCCCAGCAGCCCGCGCATCGTTTTCGCGAGCGGAACATGCACGTCGCGGTAGTAGGCGTCGAACTTTTCCGGGTCGGCGGGATGCCCGTACAGGACCGTCAGTCGCGTCATGGGTGTGGCTCCAGCTGCTGTTGTGCGCGAACGATGGCAAACGGTGGACCGGGCGGCGTCCGCCCCCGGTTCTGCTCAGCGGCAAAATTAGGGGCGGATCGCGATTGGTCAAGCGGGAAAAACGTCGCCCGGTATTCTATAGAATTCTGCGTCTGCGCCGCTTCACTCGCTCTCCGACTGACGGTACAGTCGGAGGAGCGCCGCGCCCTCTCACCGCGGCCGGTCCTCATTCCGCGAGCCGCTCCATGACGGGTCGAGTCTACGCCATTGCCACCCTCGACACGAAAGGGGCGGAACTCGACTACGTCCGGCAGTGCCTCGCGGCCGCCGGCGCTCTGGTGACGACGGTCGACGTCGGCAGCGGCGGCCCCCCCACCATTACCGCCGATGTTCCTCGCGAGCGGTTGAAAGCCGACGCTGCGGAACTCTCGTCCGGCGACCGCGGACGGGCGATTGCCGCGATGAGTCGCGCGCTCACCGCGTTTCTGCAGGCCGAGCACGCCGCCGGTCGCGTGGCCGGAGTCATCGGGCTGGGAGGCAGTGGCGGAACGGCGCTCATCTCCGCCGCCCTGAGGGCACTGCCGATCGGATTGCCGAAGCTGCTGGTCTCGACGGTCGCCAGCGGGAACACGGCGCCGTATGTCGACTGCAGCGACATCACGCTGATGTACTCCGTGGTGGACGTGGCCGGCTTGAATGCCGTGTCTCGTCGCGTGCTCGCGAACGCCGCCCATGCGATGGCCGGCATGGTGCTGAACCGTCTCCCCGAAGGGGAATCGCGGCCCACCGTCGGCATGACGATGTTCGGCGTCACCACTCCCTGTGTCACGCGGGTCCGCGAAACGCTCGAAAAGCTGGGCTTCGATTGCCTGGTTTTTCACGCGACCGGAGCCGGCGGCCGGGCGATGGAGGCACTCGTCGACAGCGGGCTGATCGAAGGCGTGCTCGACGTCACGACCACCGAGGTCGCGGACGAGCTGGTCGGAGGCGTGTTCGCCTCTGGACCGCTGCGGTTTGAGAAACTTCTCCAGCGTGAGATCCCGCTGGTGCTCAGCCTCGGCGCGCTCGACATGGTGAACTTCGGCGCGCTCGACACGGTGCCGCCCCAATTCCGGAATCGCAAGCTGCATGTCCACAACGCGAACGTCACGCTGATGCGGACAACGGCCGACGAGAACCGCAGATTCGGCGCGTGGATCGCGGACAAGCTGAATCGCTCAAGCGCGCCGCTGCGCATGCTGATCCCTGAGGGAGGAGTCTCGCTGATCGATGTTCCGGGACAGCCGTTTCACGACCCGGAAGCCGACGCGGCGCTGTTCGACGAATTGACGAACCGACTCAACGTCACCGACCAACGGCGCCTGATCCGGCTGCCGTACGCCATCAACGCACCAGAATTCGCGGACGCGCTCGTCCAGCACTTCCTTGATGTCCACAGCACAGGACAGGAAAAAACAAGGGACCGCTGATAAGCGCTAATGGACGCTAATGAAAGAGGACATATGCAATCCTGCTCCAAATCATGACCCACCGGTACCGACGCTGGCTCGAATGAAGGCCACGATTTGCGCCCCTTTATTGGCGTTCATTAGCGCTTATTAGCGGTCTCCTTACTTTCTTCTGAGAAGGAACAATGCGACACACCCGTGAATCTGTTCTCGCCCGGCTCCGCGACAAGATTGCGAAACGCCTGCCGATCATCGGCGGCGGCGCCGGCACCGGCATCAGCGCGAAATGCGAAGAGGCCGGCGGCATCGACCTCATCGTGATCTACAACTCCGGCCGCTATCGCATGGCGGGCCGCGGCTCGCTGTCGGGGCTGATGCCGTTCGGAAATGCCAACGAGATCGTCAAGGAGATGGCCCGCGAGGTCCTCACCACGGTCAAGGACACGCCGGTTATCGCCGGCGTGTGCGGCATCGATCCGTTCATGCTTCGCGACCACTTTCTCAAGGAGCTGATCGACCTGGGTTTCGCCGGCATCCAGAACTTCCCCACCGTCGGCCTGATCGACGGGACGTTCCGCGCCAATCTGGAAGAGACCGGAATGGGGTTCGGACTGGAGATCGATTGCATCGCCGCCGCACACCGGCTCGGCCTGCTGACGACGCCCTACGTGTTCGATGAGGAACAAGCCGTCGCCATGACCCGCGCCGGGGCGGACATCCTCGTCGCCCATATGGGTCTCACCACGGGCGGCGCGATCGGTGCAGAGACCGCCTCCAACCTCGACGACTGCGTCCGCCGCATCACGGACATCGCCGCCGCCGGCCGCAGGATCCGCAAGGACGTCATCGTCCTCTGTCACGGCGGCCCCATCGCCATGCCGAGCGACGCCCAGTACGTCCTATCCCGCTGCGACATCCACGGCTTCTACGGCGCCAGTTCCATGGAGCGCCTGCCGACCGAGATCGCGATCAAGCAGCAGGTGGCTGAGTTCACCAGACTGACCTTGTCGGAGAAGTGAAGCGAGTGTTGTCGCGGCTAGTCCAATCGTGTTATCGATGACAATCGGGTTTGAGGTAAGTATGCATCGCCTGTGTGTCGCGTCGATCATTCTGTTGTGCCCTGTCGTTCTCCGCGCGGATGAACCGGCCGTCAATATCGAGAAATGGGCCGATCAGCGTCTCCCGGTCACCGGCGGCCTTGAGTACTGGTTCGATGCCGGGACGGTCAACGGCACGCAGCTCATCCCGCACGACGGCAAGATCGCCACCTGGTTCGACGCCAGCGGACACAAGCGCGACCTGCTGCAACCAGACGTCGAGGCCCAGCCGCTCCGGTTGCCGGCGGGAGAAGCCGCCGTCGTCCGATTCGACGGCATCAACGACTTTCTGCGATCCGCGAAGCCGCCGATGGAGCGCGAACAGCTCACGGTGTTCGTCATCGCCTCGCCGCGGCGGAACACCGGCGGTTTTCGGGCGGTGATGGCATTCAACGCGCCGGAACAGCGTGACTTCCAGTCGGGCATCACGCTCGACCTCGGTCCCGGGCCGACCAACCGGTTCACGAGTTTCAACGTGGAAGGGAGGGGATTTGAAACATGGAAGAACCTGCTCAGCGGCGAGCGACCGTATGGAGAGCTGCGCGTGCTGGAGTTCTCCACCGCGCCCGACAGGATCCTGATGCACGTCGACGGGGAGCAGACGGGGGAGCGCCCGCGCGACGGCAAGCCGGTCAACATCAGCGAACTGACGGCCGGCGCCCGCTACTACACGCTCGGCGGCGGGCCGCAGGAGGTGCAGGGATTCGGTGCGTGGGACATCGCCGAAATCCTGGTTTATGGGCGCTCACTCGCCGCGGACGAGACGGTCACGGTGCGCAAGTACCTCGCGGAGAAGTACGACAGCGTCCGGCAGCTCATGCCGCCTGATCTCGAGTCCGGCATTTCTGTGCTGGAGACCGTTCAGAATCCGCCGCCCGTCCAGATGCTGCTGCCCGGCTTCACGGTGCAGGAAGTCCCGGTTCAGCTCACCAATATCAACAACGTCCTGTATCGCGCCGACGGCACGCTTTTCGCCGTAGGTTACAACGGCATGATCTGGACGCTGAAGGATACCGACGGCGACGGACTGGAGGATCAGTCCCACGTTTTCTGGGACGGCCAGGCCACGCTGCGGTCGCCGATCGGCATGGACCTCACGCCGCCGGGATACGAACACGGCGACGGCGTGTTCGTCGTCGCCAAGACCCGCTGCGTGCTGATTACCGATACCGACCACGATGGCACGGCCGACAAGGAGATCGCCGTCGCCGACGGCTGGAAAGAAAGCTTTCACGCCGTTGATGGCCTGGGCGTCGCCTTCGACAAGCGCGATGGCAGCGTGTGGTACGGGCGCGGCACCTATAACTTCGCCGACCCGCTGCTGAAGAATAAAGAGGGAGTGCCGCAGTACGAACTCGCCGGCGAGGCGGGGACGATCATTCGCGTCGCGCCAGACTTCCAGTCCCGCGAAGTGTTCGCGACCGGCATCCGCTTCCCGGTCGGTCTGCGGTTCAATCGCGCCGGGGACCTGTTCTGCACCGACCAGGAAGGGGCAACCTGGGTCGCCAACGGCAATCCGCTGGATGAACTGCTGCACGTCCAGAAAGGACGCCACTACGGATTTCCACCGCGCCACCCGGTGCATCTGCCGAACGTCATCGATGAACCGAGCACGTTTGACTACTCACCGCAACACCAGTCGACGTGCGGGTTCAACTTCAACGAACCGGTCGTCGAAGGGGGAGCGACTTTCGGGCCGGCGGACTGGGCCGGCGATGCGCTCGTCACCGGCGAGTCGCGCGGCAAGCTGTATCGCACGAAGCTCGTCAAGACGCCGCTGGGATACGTCGCCCGTACCAGTCTGATCGGGTGCCTCAGCATGCTCACGGTCGACTGCTGCGTTGCCCCGGATGGCTCACTGCGCGTCGCCTGCCACAGCGGCGGACCGGACTGGGGGAGCGGCCCGACCGGCGACGGCAAGCTGTTCCGGATTTGCTACTCGGCCCCGCAGCATCCGCAGCCGTCGCTGGTCTGGGCGAACGGCCCGCGGGAAGTCCGCGTGGAGTTCGATCGGCCCGTCGATCCCGCGCTGCTCCACGATGCACTGCGGCAAATCAAGCTCTCGGCCGGCAAGGCGACACGGGCGGGAGACCGGTTCGAATCGATCTATCCGGGCTATGCCATCGTGCAGGCCCAGAAGATTGCACCGCGGTACGATGTCCCCGTGCGCTCGGCCCAACTCACGCCGGATGGTCGCACCCTGGTCCTCGCAACTGATCCACACACCGCCGCACTCGGTTACGCCCTCACGCTGCCGCCGATGGGCCGTCCGGCGCACGACGCGCCAGCCGCCGGTGACCTGCCGCAATACCCAGAGATCGACGTCGACTTTGATCTCACCGGCTGCGAAGCGACCTGGGTCCCGGCTGACGGCAGTCCTGCCTGGACCGGCTGGCTGCCGCATCCCGATCTGCAGGTGTCCCGTGCTTTCACAGCCGGCAGCGCCGCACACGATGTCCTCTGGGCCTCGATGCAGAACGCCGGCGAACTCACGCTCCGCACGCGGATTGATCTCACGCACATGCTGCAGCCGGCCGTGCAGCCCGGTTCGCGACTGAACTTCGAGTATCCGCCGGAGACTGTGTCGATCCAGTTCGAGACCTCAGCCGACGTGAAGTCGCTGCTGGTTGGAGCGCGCTCCGGTACGACCGCGTCGGCCGAACCTGTCAACATTTCTCATGGAAAGGCGATTTCGTTCACCCTCAATGCGAGTGACGACAAGTCCACAGTGCTCATCATCAAACTGGAGTCGAACGGCGGCGATTTCTCGTTAAACATCCATTTCACGACGGCAGAGGATTCGAGACCCCGCCCGCTGCCGCTGCGGCGGTTCTTCCTGCCGTGGTCGGATGCATCGAGCAGTGTCGCCACAGAGTCGGTGGCGGTGCATTTCCCTGAACTCGATGGTGGAAGCTGGGCGCGCGGCCGCGCGGTATTCCTCAGTGAGGAAGCGGCGTGCTCGAAGTGCCACGCAGTGCACGGTCGCGGCGGTAACCTCGCACCGGACCTGTCGAACCTCATTCATCGCGACTATGCGTCGGTGTTACGGGACATCGAGCGTCCCAGCTTCGCCATCAACCCGGATCATCTGGCGTACGTCATCGCGCTGAATGACGGCCGCGTGCTTAACGGAGTCATGCACACCGTCGACGGCCGGAATCAGATCGGCGACACCAAGGGAATCATTACGGAGATCGATCATTCGGACATCGACTCGATCAAGGCGTCGTCGGTCTCGGTGATGCCGGAAGGATTGCCGAAGCTGCTGGGTCCGGAACGGCTCCGCGACCTGATGACGTTCCTGCTGACGAGTTCCACGTCGATGCCGGACTACGGCGCCGGCGATCCGCCACCGGCGCGGCCCCGCGCCGAAGTGAATGACGTTCTTGCCGGTGCGCCCAGTCCGCCGGAGCCGACGCGAAGTATCAACGTCGTCCTTGTCGGCGGACCGAAAGACCACGGGCCGGGTGAACACGATTACCCCGCGTGGCAGAAGGCCTGGAACGAACTGCTCGGGATTGCGGAGAACACGGTCGTGGAAACGGCCGAGGAATGGCCAACGTCCGATCAGCTCTCGAACGCCGACGTGCTCGTGTTTTACCAGCATGGCACCTGGACGCCGGAGCGGGCG
>JAEUIG010000147.1 GCA_016795125.1 Planctomycetaceae bacterium
GGCGGACCACAATGCGGATACGGCGGTCGACTTTGATGTCGATAAGGCGGTCGCAGCGGCGGGGGCCGGCGCGCGCAGAGACAAGCGATAGTCGTGTCGCCCCACATCGCGTCTGTAAATTTCGGGCACGCTGTGGTCGCCAAAGTCGCTCTCGTGCGCTGCGAAACAGTGAGCAGTTGGCGGGCCAGTGGTGACATGTGGTTGCGTCTGCGCTTTACGGAAAGGAGGTGCCGGAAGTTCTAAGAGGTTAGGAGCTGGCGGGCCTGGAAGTGTTGACTGTGGCATTGTCACGAATCGTTTTTGTGACGCGTTTTTTTTCATAACGGAGGTCCACCAATGGTGAGAACTAAGCGCGCGTCTGGATTTACGTTGATCGAACTGCTGGTCGTTATTGCCATCATTGCCATTCTGATTGCGCTGCTGTTGCCGGCTGTTCAACAGGCTCGCGAGGCCGCTCGCCGGACGCAGTGCCGAAACAACCTGAAGCAGCTGGGACTGGCGATCCATAACTACCATGACGCCTACAACATGTTCCCGACGGGTGTGGGATACTCGTTGTGGGGCTGGAAGGTGTACATTCTTCCCTACATTGATCAAACCGCTCAATACAACATCATCAATTTCAACGACGGCATCGATTTCACGGGTGCGACCTGCCGCGGACAGGGGTCCGCCTGCTATACGAGCCAGCACCAGTCCAACGCGCTGACCGCAGCGGGAAGGCAGCATTGGGCCACGACTCCGTTCGCCGTGCTCGGCTGCCCATCGGATCCGCTGGGGAACACCGCGTACAGCGCGACGCTGCCGGTCATCAACGCCAACTACCACGGCGTGTGCGGAAACGTGAACAGCGTCATCCGGGCCAACAACAACTACGGCCTTAATTCACGCCACCGCATCATCTGCCTTCCGGCAGGGGGCTGCATCGAGCCGTACCCGGGCAACTCGCAGCTGCATACGGAGTACAACGGCATCTTCCGCTACGCCGCTCGGGTTCGGGTCGGCGATGTTATCGACGGAACCAGCAATACGCTGATGGTGGGCGAGCGGGCGGTTGATCCGTCGCACTCGTGGGGCTGGACTCTGACCGGTACGGAAGGTGACAGCATGCTCGGGACGGGATCGCCGATCTGGCAGGGTCCCATCACCACGGCGGCCGGTTACGACTGGCAGTTCAGTCCTCGTTTCTCCAGCCATCACGTGGGTGGCGCGCATTTCCTTCTCGGGGACGGCTCCGTCCGGTTCCTGAGCAGCAACATTAACTTCGTCACGTTCCAGGCGTTGGGGACCACCGGCGGCGGCGAGGTGGTCGGCGAGTTCTAGTCCCCTCTGAAGGGGAGTACTATTCGCCATCGTCCCAAGTGATCCGGCGACCCAGTCTGGAGCGTCCAGCTGGGTCGCGTTTTCAATTCAACCGGCGCGCTTGGATTCGCCGTGCAGGGCATGGAGCAAGTTCGCAGGCCACGGAGTCCGTTCGTTGCCCGATCCGCCCGCAGCGGGACATGCGGCGCCCGACATGCAGAACTCGGATGCGGGCACACCGCATCCATTGCCGTTGTATGCCAGCACGGGCAGTTCGGTTTCGGAGCGTGAGCGTCGTGATGTTTGGAAGTCTTCGCCGCTGGACACCCTGGATCGGCCTGGCGTTGATCGTCGTCGGCTGTGGCGTCGGTCTCTACTTCTCGGCGGTGAAGCCGGATCCACCGGTCGCGGTGGCGACGCCACTGTATGTCGGCCCCGCGCGCCTGCAGGCCTTCGGCAAGTATACGCTCTGGTGGGATGAGATCCCGCGTCCAGTGCAGCCGGCAATGGCGGCCGACAGTACGAGCAATATGCGACCGCAGGACTATGCGGGCCCAGAGGCGTGCAAGAAGTGCCATCCGAAGCAGTATGAAGGCTGGTCGGGGCACGCGCATCGGTGGATGAATGCCCGCATTGAGGACGCCCGCGTCGTCGGAGATTTCACCGACGAACGGATGTCGTACCTCGGCGGTGAGGCGCATTTCTATCGAGAGGGAGAGACGCATTGCATGCGCCTCACGCGTGGCGATATCGAACACGAGTATGAGATTACGCAGACGATCGGCTCGCGGTTCTATCAGTATTACGTCGGCAGGCTCCGAACGGGCCCGGAGCCGAGCGAGCATCCGCTGTACCACGAAGATCACGTCCTTCCGCTGGGCTACTGGATCTCACGGCAGGCATGGGTGCCTGTGGTGCATGTCCACGGAGAAGTCGCCGACGCGCAGCGGCACGACCCGTTTGCCGTGCGGCGCGATCGGCCGGCGAAGGAGTTCTCCGCGTACGCCGAGCACGCGATGGACCTGTATCGCAGCCAGTGCAATTTCTGTCACACGACGTTCTCAGTCGGAGACATGTTTGTCCGCAATCAGGAACTGCTGGCCCGGCATCTCCCGGAACAGTTCGCCTTGTCGCTCCCGGAATACGTTCGGGCAGCTCGTCCGGCGCTGTGGCCTGCGGGTCGCGATTCACGGCAGTTGTCCGACGACAGCTTCGCCACAATCCTCAAGGAGTTCCGCAACTTCGATGCACGCGAACACGCCGTGACGTTAGGCATCAGTTGCGAAGCCTGTCATCTGGGATGCCGGGAGCATGTCGAAGGCAAGCAGGCCAAACCGCGGTTTTTTCCGCAGGCCGCCGAGGCGGTCGTCGGTGCCGGTCGGACGGGATACGATCCGGGGCGCACGCATGACAACGTCAACTGGGCCTGTGGTCGCTGCCATGCGGGCAATCGCCCGCAACTGGCCGCCGGCATGTCCACGTGGAACTCCACCGAGTACAGCGACGCGATGCGTGGAAGCTGCTATTCGCAACTGACGTGCACCAAATGCCACGACCCTCATGAGACACTCGGGCAGGGTTGGTCGCGGTCGCCCCTCGAGGACGACGCGATCTGCCTCA
>JAEUIG010000164.1 GCA_016795125.1 Planctomycetaceae bacterium
GATCCAGCTGAAGCTCCCCGCCGGGGGGGCAATCATGTACCAGCCCCCCGGATCGTGCCGGATCACCGTGACGTGATCGCCGCTGTTCAGTTTGCCGGTCGGATAATGACGCAGTCCGGGACCGGAGCGGACGTGCACATCGTCCGCCTGCACGGTGGCCTCATATGGGAACTGCTCGATCTGCGACCAGGCCGGTGAGGCAGCCGTCGACAGGGAAACGAAGACAATGAGTGCGAGTGTGCGCATCGGGAGCGCCTCCTGGCGGCGTGGTGCATGGCGGGGTGCGCACGCAGACGCGCCGGATTCAGACGGGAACATGAGCCGCGAGAGCTTCGGCGGAATCCGCCGAAGGAAATGGGGCGGCGTCATACCACGCCGGCCGCGAAAAGCTCAAGAGCGATTTTGAGTGGAACCGGAGGTCTCGGAGCGAAGCAACCGCGATTCATTTGTCATTTGTCATTGGGGATTTGTCATTTGTCATTTGGGTTGTGGTCCTTGCGGGACTTCCGTCCTCAAGGCAATGACAAATGACTATTGACCAATGACAAATCTCGATCTAGCACTGCGCCAGCTCTGCAGCCGCCGCTTCGACGTCCACTGGCGTCAGTTCCCGCCGTTCATCGGCAAATCCGATCAGCAGGGCCAGGTCGCAGACCTGGTTGATGCGCCGCGGGACCCCCTGCGACAGCTCGAAAATCGTCGCCAGCGCCGCGTCATGGAACGGGCAGTCCTGCCGGCCGGCGACTTCGAGCCGGTGCCGCACGTATTCCGCCGTTTCTTCGGCCGACAACGGGGATAGTGCGCACCGCGCCGCCAGCCGCGAATCCAGCCCGCCGACGCGCTTCACGCGCGGCAGCAATTCGACGTGGCCGGCGAGAATCAGCGACAGCCGCGCGGCAACGCCGTCGTCGAGGTTCAACAGCAGTTGGAGCGTCTGCAGTTGCTCGACCTCCAGCACTTGCGCTTCATCAATGATGAGCAGCGGCTGCCGCCCGGACGCCGTCAATTGCCGGAGCCGTTGTTCGATCGCCCGCAGCAGGACATCGATCCCCTCCCCTGCCGTCGGAGAGATGTCGGCCCCGACCCGCACCGCAATGTCCCGCAGCAGATCGCGGGACCCCAGTGCGGGAAACACGATGCGCGCTACGTGATACTGCTCGTGGCCCAGTTCGTGGATCAGGCGCTGGATGAGATACGACTTCCCCATCCCGTGCCCGCCGATGAGCGCGCCGACTCCCTTGCGATGTTCGACGACGTATCGCAGTTTCAGGAGCGCGCCGTCGTGGGAGCGGCTGGGGAAGTAGAAGGCGCCATCGGCGTCGCACTCAAAGGCCGGTCGAGTGAGGCGCCAATGAACTTCGTGCATCGCAGGACCGTTTGACAACGAGGTCTTATGTTCGCGCCAGCAACTGGACTGGCCGCCGTGGCGTGGTTACTCGACCTCAATCGTCCCTGTGAGCCACGCCGGAGTATTCGACGTGACGTTGGCGGAGAATCCTGCCCCCTGGACCGCTCGTTCCGCCTGGGGCGTCGCGGTTTCAAAGTTGGCACGGACCGGTCGTTCCCGGGCGGTCATCGGCACACTGCTGATCCGCGCCGGCAGTCGCCGGGCCTCGGTCAGCATCGGAGACTGCGGATCGATTTCCGGCGCCTTGGACGCTTCGTCGATCGCAACATGTGCCACCGGCCGATGTTCCACCAGCTGTGGTCGTCGCCCGCCGATCCACCACAGCGTCGCTCCCAGCACCAGCACGATCCCCGCCAGCGCGAGCGGCCGCTGCAGCAGCACGGAAATTCGGGCAGTCCAGGCCGGTCGGAGCATAGGATCGATGGCTCTCGGGAAGTGCGCCGCGCAGGACAATAACGTCCCTCTCGATGTATCGGCTCCCTCCTGGCTCGACCTGAGCGACTTTGCCGACTTTTCCGATTACGTAAGGGCTGCGGCCAGCGGACGGCGATCAAAGAACAGAAATCGGACACCCGCGTCGTCGGTCCCGCAATCACCATAATCGCTGCCAGGAACACCATTTCCGGACTCAAAAACTGTCAGAACGACTGCGCAGCCAGATCTGGCAGCCGGTCCTCCCCGTTCCTGTCCCCTGCCCCCTCATCCCCTGCCCCTGTACAATGCAGCGTCTATGTCGACTCCTGTTGTAATGAACCTCGATCTGCCCGTCGCGCCACTCCCTGCCGACCAGGCTTCCGAACTTGCACCCCTGATCGCCGGCTTGTCTCGCGAACAGCTGGCCGCCTGGTGCAGCGAGCATGGGCACCCTGCGTATCGCGCGGATCAGGTTCGCAAGTGGATCTTCGGCAAGCGGGTGACGTCGTTCGACGACATGCACGACCTGCCCGCCGAACTCCGCCGGCAGCTCGCGGCCGGGTTCCGACTCCTCGGCACGCAGATCGCCCGGCACCAGGTCGCCAAAGACCGCACCGAAAAACTCCTGCTGCGACTCGACGACGGCGAGCACCTCGAGTGCGTCCTGATGCGCGAGCCGGACCGCGCCACCGTCTGCATCAGCACGCAGGTCGGCTGCGCGATGGGCTGCGTGTTCTGTGCCAGCGGACTGATGGGAGTCAAACGCAACCTCACTGTCGGCGAAATCCTCGAGCAGATCCTGCACCTCGACCGCCTTCTCGCCCTCGACGAACGCATTACAAACGTCGTCGTCATGGGGATGGGTGAGCCGCTGGCCAACCTGCGCAACCTGTTCCCCGCCCTGGAGACGCTCAACGAGAAAGGCGGCATGGGCCTCGGCGCACGCCGGATCACCGTCTCCACGGTCGGCCTGCCCGAAAAGATGGCCGAGCTGGCCGACGCCGACGTCCCCTGGCACCTGGCGGTCTCGCTCCACGCGCCCAACGACGAACTCCGCACGCAGATCGTCCCCGTCAACAAGAACATCGGCATCGACGCGATCCTCAAGGCTGCGGATGCCTACTTCGAGAAGACCGGCCGGCGTGTGACGTATGAGTACGTGCTCCTCAGCAGCATCAACGACGGGCCCGAACAGGCCCGCGAGCTTGCGCAGCTCCTCCACGGCCGCAACGCCCACGTCAACCTGATCCCGATGAACGCCGTCGCCCCGCTGGAAATCCACGGGTCGTCCGCTCCGCGCACGGAGGAGTTCGTGCACGTCCTCAACGAGCGCGGCATCAATGCGACAGTCCGCAAGCGCAAAGGAGCGGACATCGACGCCGCCTGCGGACAACTGCGACTGCAGCACGAGCACGCCTCGCCGACTGTTTAGCCACGCATCGCAGATGCGTCATCCGCCGGGTGGCCGGGGTTGGAGCAACGCGAAACCCCGGCGAACACACACCGGGGCTTCCCTTCGGTCCAGCCCCGGCCACCCCGTCCCGGCTTTCGGATAAGCTCTTAGCCACGCATCGCAGACGCGTCATCCGTTTTCGGGTCTCAATTCCTCTTCGCAATCTCATCGAGCCGCTGCTGCGCCCGCCACGCGCGACGCGACAGTCGGGCGAGTTTCGCCGCCCAGTGGTGATTGCCGATCTGCTCGTGACGCTGCGCCGCCTCGCGCAGCATCCCCACGGCCACCGCATAGCGTCCGGCTTTCACCAGCGCGAGTCCCTGGTCGCTGACAACGGCCGCGCGGCGACCGGGCGTGGCGCGCATGCGTTCCGCGACGCGGCGCGCTTCATCAAAGGCGCGGAGCGCGCTGTCCAGATCGCTTCCCTCCACGAACAGCCGCCCGGTCGCCTGCAGAATCTCCGCGCGTTCGGCCCCCTTGGCGATTCGCATCGCGCCGCGCAGCAGTCGCCAGCGACGCTGCATGCTCCACGTTCCACGCATGGCGCGCGACAGGTTGACCAGCGTCGCGGTCGAAAGGGCGCCGCGCGTATCGAGTTCGGCGCGGATGACCTGCTGCAACAGCTGCCGGGCCTCGGCGGTGCTTCCGCGGCGACAGCACAGGGCGATCACCCGGTTGAGGCAGGCCGCGCTGGCGAATCGGTCTCCGAGGTGTCGCCCCAGCAGGTAGCCTGTTTCCAGAACCCGGCGGGCTTCCGAGAATCGCCGCCGGTCGATGAGGCAGTCTCCCAGCGTGATGCGCGCCGCCATTCCGTTCGGCTCGATCTCGATGGCCTGCCGCAGCAACTCCGCCGCCCCCGCCAGGCGGCCCGTCGCAATCCGTCGCCGCGCGACGCGCAGCAACACACCGACTGCCGATGCTCGCGACAGCGGACCAAGGGGAACGTCCTCGCTCATGCCTGCTCCGGGAGGGAGGCAATGCGAGAACAATGCGGGTGCGACCTGAGAAGCGTCTATCAGAACGGGAGCGCGGTAGCGGGGTCAATTGGCAAAGCGGAGAGCCGAAAGCGGAAAGCGGATGGAGCCGGAATGGGAAATGACCACGTACCGAAGTCCGTCAACTCCCTTGTCAATCGACCATCGTCCATCGACCATCGTCCAACCCCCACTGCCAACATGGCAGGAAGCAGGCGATTCGCCCCTCGACTCCCGCCATTCTTGCGGCAGTTGCGAGAGCACCGTTTGCCGTAAGCACTGCATTTGATGGCAGTTACAAAACGCTCGGCGACCGGCATGCAGTTCGCATTTGTAATCCGGTTATCCGGGGACCGCGCCCAAATTGCCGACTGGCTATCTCAAAGGGTCACTCCCCCGGCCGCCTGTTACCCACGAACAACTACCCACTACCCACTTAGTCGATCGTCATCAGGAGCGGAAAGCACTCTATGGCCAAGAAAGCGAAATCCGGCGGCAACCGCATCGTTCCCCTCGGCGACAAGGTGGTCCTGCGCCGCCAGCAGGCTGCAGACAAGACGGCCGGCGGAATCGTGCTGCCGGACACCGCCAAGGACAAGCCGCAGAAGGGTGAAGTCGTGGCGGTCGGCGACGGCCACACGCGCGACGACGGCACCAAGGTCGCCCTCACCGTCAAGGAAGGGGACCGCGTGATCTTCAGCTCCTACGCCGGCGACGAAATCAAGGTCGGCGACGAAGAACTGCTCCTGCTGCGCGAAAGCGACATTCTGGCGACTTATTAGCCGTCAGCAGTCAGGTATCAGCTTTCAGCAAGTTCTGTTTCTGAAAGCTGACCGCTGAGAGCTGACCGCTCGCCCCAGCGACACAATCGACATCCAACCACCAGTCACCACGCATAACGGGATTCAGCAATGCCCAAAATGATCGCTTTCGACCAGGAAGCCCAGGAAGCCATGCGACGCGGCGTCAGCAAGCTGGCCAAGGCTGTCCGCGTCACCCTCGGCCCCAAGGGACGCAACGTCATCCTTGAAAAGAGCTTCGGCTCCCCGACCGTCACCAAGGACGGCGTGACCGTCGCCCGTGAGATCGAACTCTCCGACAAGTTCGAGGACATGGGCGCCCGCATGGTCCGCGAAGTCGCCAGCAAGACCAGCGATGTCGCCGGCGACGGCACCACCACCGCCACCATCATGGCGGAAGCCATCTACAACGAAGGCCTCAAGGCCGTGGTCGCCGGCGTCAGCCCGCTCGAAATGAAGCGCGGCATGGACAAGGCCGTCGCCGACATCGTCGAGAAGCTGAAGTCAGCCGCCATCCCCTGCCGCGACAAGAAGGCCATCGCCCAGGT
>JAEUIG010000183.1 GCA_016795125.1 Planctomycetaceae bacterium
CCGCTTTTTCGGGGGGAGGGTCGGGGAGGGGGGCCGAACGGTGAGTGCGTCCGCCATGCGAGTGGACGCTGCTACGCCAGTCGCTCGCGCGCAAACACGCGTATGTTGGACCCCTTACCCCGGCCCTCTCCCCCGGCGGCGCTCCCTGTGAATTCAACGCTGCGATCGGGGGAGAGGGAGGAATTCCTCGACGGCCTTCCACGGGTTCCACACCGTCCGCCTCCCGTCCACGTTGCTCCACCCGCGGCTACCGCCCATCGCCCCTGCCAGGGCGGCTTTTCCACAGCGACCCCGCGTGATTCAAGCCCGGCTCAATGCTTGGCGCAGAGGGTGGATTCCGTCGCGGCGGTGGCGACCCTGGTGTCGGACTCCACTTCGAGAATTCGGAAGCAGTCGACGTCGGAGGCCCACGCGGCGATGGGGGAGAGATCGGCAGGACGGCCGGCGGGATCGTCGGCCAGGCTGGCGAGGAGGAACTCGCAGAGCGTCCGTTCGAGTTCGACCCAGATGCCGTCGAGCCTGGGGAGCGTCCAGTCGGAGCGCTCTTTGACGAGATCCGGCCAGGTGGAGGACTTGAACAGCGGACCGCCGGTGAGCATTTCGTAAGCGATGCAGCCGAGGCTGAACAGGTCGGACCGCGCGTCGCCGCGTTCGCCGTTGAGTTGCTCGGGCGCCATGTAGCGCGGCGTCCCCATGATCTGGCCGAAGGCCGTCAGGTCGGCGTTCTGTTTTTCCGGACAGCGGGCGAGTCCGAAGTCGACCAGCTTGGCGGACCCGTTGCGGGTGAGCATGACGTTCGAGGGCTTCAGATCGCGATGGGCGATGCCGGCGGCGTGGGCGCATTGCAGGCCGCGGGCAATTTGTCCGAGGAGCGGCCGAACGATCGACTGCGGCAGTTCGCCGGTATGGCGGATGAGCTCGGACAGCGACGGGCCGTCGCACAGCTCCATCGCGATGAACGACGTGCCGAACGCCGGGAACTCGTCGTACACCCGGACGATGTTCGGGTGCTGCAGGCTCATGACCATCTCGGCTTCCTGATGAAACCGCAGCGACGCATGCCGGTCGAACGTCAGGTCGTGGCGCAGCATTTTCAGTGCGGCCGGGCGCCCCTGGTCGTCGACGGCGGAGTACACGATGCCCATGCCGCCGCGGCCCAGGCGGTTCTTGATCCGATAGCGATCAATCGACTTGCCGCAGAGTGCGTCGATCGTCAGCGCGCCGACCCGTTCGGCGATCAGTTCCGACATCACGATGCTCAAGCGGGGATAGCGCCCGGCCAGATGCTCATAGTCGTCGCGGCCAATCATCGCGGCGCAACCCTGCGTCGTCGCGACGACATCGGCGCTGCGGACTTCGCGGGTCAGCATCCCGATTTCACCGACGACGGTGTTCCTGCCGAGGCGTGCGAGCGAGTGCTTGCGGCCGCCGTCGTCGAGCACGATCTCGACGGTCCCGTCGAGGACAATCAGCAGGGAGTCGGCCGCCTCTCCCTGCCGCAGCAGCACGTCACCGGCATCAAATCGCAGGACCTCCAGCTTCTCGCTGATGGCGTCGCGCGCGAACTGCGACAGTTCCGAGAATGGAGGCACGAACTTCAGTCGATGGGCCAGCGAGACGTCGTCGTCGTCAAGCGAGTCCGAGTCGGCGTCGCGGCGCTGCCACTCCCGGTGGTCGTTGGATTCGTTGAACAAATCGCGGATCGACGTTTCCAGAAGCAGATCGTTCCGCAGCTTGATGATCCGCTCGTAAATCTGCGGGCCGAGCGTGCGGAACCGATGGTTGACTTCGTCGACATCCGGGACATCCCCGGCCTGAATTCGCAGCCGGTACTCATGCTCGACGAGTTCCAGCAAG
>JAEUIG010000200.1 GCA_016795125.1 Planctomycetaceae bacterium
TGCAGGATCGGGTTCTGTGATGGACCCGCACACGGAGCCCGCGGAATGACACTCCGGCAATCGATCATTACGGTTCTGGCACTGGCCGCCGCACTCGGGGTGATCGGCGCAACAATTGGTGCGTCGATTGGCCTGCTGCTGCCTGACTTTTATCGCACGGTGTTCCGGGTCCCCGCCGGCGCCGACATCAACATGGTGGCTCTGGGAACCGGCCTGGGTCTGACCCAGGGGCTGACATTTGGAATCGTGGTGGGGGTGGTGATCGTGATCGTCGCTGCCTGGCGCGAAGTGCGGCTGGCGCAATGCAAGTCGCCACCTCCATAGGAACAATGCTGGCTCCAGGCCCCTCACCCCGGCCCTCTCCCCTGAATGGCGTCAACTGCGTCTTCATGACGGATTTCAGGGGAGAGGGAGAAGATGTTTCTGATCCGATCCCTGAATCCCGAACCCTGATTCCTGAATCCTCCCCGCATGCTGACGGTTGAAGAAGCTCTGAATCGAATCGTGGCGGAAACGCAGCCGCTAGAGTCCGTGATGCGGCCGTTGTCGGAGGCGCTGGGCCTTGTGCTGGCGGAGGATGTCGTCAGCGACTGCGATTCGCCCCCGTTCGACAAGTCGCTGATGGATGGATTTGCGATCCGCTGCAGCGACGTGCGCGGACCCGAGACCCTTTTGCAAATCGTGGGCGAACTGACGGCCGGGCGGGTCTCCGACCGTCCGCTGGCGTCCGGCGAGGCGCTGCGGATCATGACCGGGGCGACGATTCCGCAGGGCGCGGATGCCGTCGTTCGCATCGAGGACGCCGTGGTCGACGGTCCAAACGTGCGGTTCACCTGCGGGCCGGTGGCAGTCGGGAAAAGCATCTTCCGGCAAGGTGAGTCGATGCGACGGGGGGAGACTGTCGTCCCGGCGGGTCGCCTGTTGCGACCGCAGGAACTCGGCCTGCTGGCCGAGCTGGGCCGTGCGACGGTTCGAGTCGTGCCGACGCCGAGAGTCGCCGTACTCGCCACCGGCGACGAACTGGTCCCGGTCGATCAGACCCCCGGACCGGGGCAGATCCGCAACTCGAACGAGACGATGCTGCGGGCCCAACTCGGACGTGCCGGATGCGACGTTCACTCCCTGGGGATCGCGCGGGACAACGAACAGGAACTGGAAGCCGCCATCCGCAAAGGACTGGAATTCGACATGCTGTGCCTGTCCGGCGGGGTGTCGATGGGCAAGCTGGATCTGGTGCCGGCGACGCTGGCGAAATGCGGGGTCCGCGAGGTCCTGCACAAGGTGTTTCTGAAGCCCGGAAAGCCCGTGTGGTTCGGAGTTTATGACCCTCCGACGGGACCGCGTCGCTGCATATTCGGCTTGCCCGGAAATCCCGTCAGCAGTATGGTTTGCTGCGAATTGTTCGTGCAGACGGCCGTTCGGGTGCTGGCAGGCCGCACGCCTCCGCAGCCGGTCGCTGTCCCGGCCCGACTCGCCGTGCCGCACTCCCATCGCGACGACCGTCCCACGTTTATCCCCGCATTCCTCGAGACCACGGCCAATGGACCACTTGTCACGCCAGTCGCGTGGAAGGGTTCGGCCGACCTGCGTGCGACCGTGAACGCGAACGCACTGATATTCATGCCCGCCGGAGCGCGGGAATACGACGCGGGCACGAAGGTTGACGTCTACAACTGGTAAAGATGAAGTGTGAAGGCAAGAAAGTGTGAAGGTGTGAAGAGTAATGTCTGACTCGCCGGCCAACGGTCGTTCGCACTTTCAAACCTTTTCACCTGCACACTTCTTGTCGTTCCACGGAAGGAACCACTCATGTCGCCTGCGACCCTCGCGCCGACGCGCCGCTCTCACACTCCGCCGCCCCCCCTGCCGCAGATGAGCGTCGAGGAGATCATCGACCAGGCGCGCTCGGCCCCCGCCCCGACTCGCGGCGCACTCACGCTTTCGCTGCTGACGGCAGCGCTCATGTGGGCGGCGTTCGCTCCGCTGGCGTTCGGTCCGCTGGGATGGGTGTGCCTCGTCCCGCTCATTCAGCTCATTCGACTGGAACGTCCGACGCGGCGCATGTATCGGCTGGTTTACGCAGGCGGACTGGCGTTCTCTCTCGCCGCGCTGCAGTGGATGCGGCTGGGAGATACCTGGATGTATCCGGCGTGGATCGCGCTGTCGGCATACGTGGCTCTGTACTTCCCGCTGTTCGTCGGGTTGTCGCGGAGCGCGGTGCATCGCTGGAAGCTGCCGCTGACGCTGGCCGTGCCGACGGTGTGGGTCGGGCTGGAGTTCGCCCGCGCACACATCATGAGCGGTTTCGCGTGGTACTTCCTGGGTCATACGCAGTTCGAGTGGAACCGGCTGATCCAGATCAGCGACATCACCGGGGCGTATGGCGTCAGTTTTCTCGTGGCGATGGGGAACGCGGCGCTGGCCGCGTGCGTGCCATGGTCGTGGCTCAAGCGGCTGGGCACCGCGTCTCTCGACGGTCATGAGGCCGCCGCCCCTCCGCCGCGCCGCCAGTGGATCGGCATCGGCGCGACACTCGCGCTGCTGGGAGCCGCGTTGATTTACGGCACGACCCGGGCCGAAACGGAGTTTCCCGCCGGGCCGCGGGTCGCGCTGATCCAGGGGAACTTCCCCTCATCGCTGAAGCACGACCCGTCACAGTTTGCCGACATGTTCACCGTGCATCGCGGAATGACGGGCGAGGCCGTGAAGCATCAGCCGGACCTGATCGTCTGGCCGGAGACGATGTTCCGTTTCGGCGTGCGGTCGACCGATCCGGACATGACTGACTCGGAGCTCGAGGCGCTGCATCCCGGCATCAAGGCGGAAGACTGGCGGGCGAGCGAAGCCGAATCGAGACGCGCGCTGATCACGCTCAGCGACGAATCGCGGGCCGATCTCATCATCGGCTCGGATGCGCTCGATGCGTTGCCGGGCAACCTCGCACATTACAACTCGGCGGTATTCGTGGACCACACGGTCAGCAGCGTCGCCGGCCGATACGACAAGGTGCACCGGGTGCCGTTCGGCGAGTACATCCCGCTGGCCGACACGTTTGCCCCGCTGCAGCAGCTGTTTCCGTTCGCGGGCGAGATGGGCATTTCGGCCGGCCGGAAGTTTCACGTGTTCCGATCGGGAGGTCGCCGGCTGGTGCCGATGATCTGCTTCGAGGACACAGTGCCGCACCTGGTTCGCAGCATGGTGGCCGCGGCCGAAACAGAGCAGCAGGTCGACTGCCTCGTCAATCTCACGAACGACGGCTGGTTCCACGGCTCCAGTGAACTCGATCAGCACCTGGCGACGTCGGCCTTCCGCTGCGTCGAGACCCGAACCCCGCTGGTACGAGCGGTGAACACCGGCATCTCGGCGTTCATCGACGGCAACGGCATGATCCGCGAGCCGGAGGTGTTCCTCGACTTCGACGCCCGGCGTCACGACACACGACCGCGCACCACCATGCGCGACGCCGCTGGCCGCTTCCACAAGCAGCTCAACGCGGTGCTGGTGTCGCACGTGCCGCTCGACCCGCGCACCAGCCTGTATGTGGCATGGGGCGACTGGTTCGCGGCGCTGTGCGGCGCGGTGTGTGCGGCGCTGGTCGTGTGGAGCGTGGCAAAACGCTTTGGCGGCGATCGCAGTATGGCCGGCGCGTAACAGCACTGTTGTGTCGCAGCGGAGACTCGACTCCCGCCGCCGACCGGGGTGGCCGGGGCTGGACCGCAGGGAAGCCCCGGCGCACGGTCGAACGAGATCTTAGAGAGCCACGCGGGGGCCTCAGTCCCCGCTGCGGAGATTCCTTCGCGCCCTCAGCGACGAGCGAGTGCGTCGCGGATTTCGCGCAGCAGCTGGATGTCCTCCGGCGTCGCGGGGGGCGGCTCTTCGGCCTTCTTGCGATCGAAGAGTTCCTGGGCGCGGTTCATCAGCTTGATGACCAGGAACATGGCGAGCGCGACAATCAGGAAATCGATCGTCGCCTGCGTGAAGCTGCCCCAGGCAAGGAACGCCTCGCCACTTTCTTTGGCTTTTGCCACGCTGACTGGCTTTTCCTCAGGGTTTCCGAACCAGATGAACTGTTCGGCGAAGCTCTTGCCGCTGCTGACCGCTCCGATCAGCGGCGTGATGATATCGGCCACCAGCGAATTCACGATCTTGGTAAACGATGCCCCGATCACGATGCCGACGGCCATGTCGATCACGTTGCCCTTCAGCGCAAACTTCTTGAATTCCTGCAACAGACCCATGAGAGGCTCCCTGAGATGGACGATGGTCGATAATCAGGTCGTCGACCGGCGGCAGCGGTTTGAGAACTGGCGGCCTGCAGCTGCGCGCGAAGTATAGAGCGCTGTGCGGAATACGAAAACAGCCCGGCTGCTGAGCAGCCGGGCTGTGGTGAGTGACTTTGCGAAATCGCGAGCGTGCCGGCGGCGTTCAGACTTTGCCGAAGATGGTCTTGCCGCTGGAGTGCAGGTCGTCGCAGGCGGTGCTGAGGCGCTCGGCGACGCCCTTCTCGGCTGCCTTGAGGAACACGCGGGGGTCGTAGACCTTCTTGTTGCCGACTTCACCGTCGACCTTCAGCACGCCGTCGTAGTTTTTGAACATGTGGTCGGCGATCGGCCGGGTGAAGGCGTACTGCGTGTCGGTGTCGATGTTCATCTTCACGACGCCGTACTGCAGCGTTTCTTCGAGTTCATGCCGCGGCGTGCCGGAGCCGCCGTGGAAGACGAGGTCGAACTCCGACTTCTTGCCGTACTTGGCAATGACGGCTTCCTGGCCCTTCTTGAGGATGTCCGGGCGCAGCTTCACGGAACCCGGCTTGTAGTGCCCGTGCACGTTGCCGAACGTGGCGGCGAACATGTACCGGCCGCGGCCGTTCAGAGCTTCGTACACGCCGAGCATGTCTTCAGGAGTCGTGTACAGCTTGGAATCGGGAACGTGCTCCATCTCGGCGCCGGCAGCGCCGTCTTCCTCGCCGCCGACGACTCCGGCTTCAACCTCGAGGATGATTTCCTGCTCGGCGCACAGCTTGAGCAGTTCCTGCGACAGCGCCATGTTCTCCTTGAGCGGCAGGTTGGATGCGTCGAGCATGTGGGACTGGAACAGGTTGCCGTTGCCGGCCTTGCGGCGCCTGGCGGTTTCCGCGATGAGCGGCTTGAGAAACGTCTCGACTTCCTTCGGCGGGCAATGGTCGGTGTGCAGCGCCACCAGGATGTTGTACTTCGCAGCCAGCCGATGTGCCGCTTCCGCCAGCACCACGCAGCCCAGGACGGCGTCGCCGACATTCAGTCCCGAGGCGAATTTTCCGCCACCGGTGGACATCTGAATGATGCCGTCCGACTTCTTATCGGCGAACCCCTTGAGGGCGGCGTTGATGGTCACCAGCGACGTGATGTTGACAGCGGGATAGGCGTAGTCCCCCTGCTGCGCGGCATCCAGCATGGCGGCGTATTGTTGGGGAGTGGCAACGGGCATCTTCGTAGCTCCTGCAGTCAGCGGATTCTGTCAATTCGAGCGCATGGCGACAGCGAGGCTGTCGTAATCGGGGCTGAATATTAGAAGATCGGGCGAAAAAATCGAAGGGTGTGCCGAAAGTTCGACACAAAGTCATGGAGACGCAAAGTCGCACAGAGACACCCGATGGCAGGCCAGGAGCAATGCCTGCCGGCGCATCGGAAGATTCGGAAGAGGCTTCACGTCTCCGTGAGTCTCCGTGCCTCTGTGGCTTTGTGTCAGAATTGCCACTACTCCGGGTCGATCGGAACGACCTTGAGGTCGTCGATGTGCACTTCGCCGAGGCCGCGCAGCTCGATCGTGACGGTCAGGTCCTGGCTGCTGTGGATCTCGCGGATGAGCTGGAAGGGCACCCACTCCTTCGACGGAGTCGGCTCGCGCCATCGCAACGCACCGACGGTGCCTTTCGTGCTTTCGTAGATGACGAGGCCGTCGGGGTGTCCCGTAATGGGCGTGGTGATCTGCATCTTGCCGCTGATGTGAACGATCTGCCCGGCGTACACCGACAGGGGCGGACTCACCAGCGTTTTCGGAGGCGACCGCACGTCCTCGACCGGATGCGACTGGTCAACCGGCTGCGCGAGCAAGCGGAGGCAGAACGCGCCCTCTGCCGCGCCGACGCCGTACAGTTCTGCATACGGCCTGACACGCGGGTCCTCGCCGTCCCAGTGCTTCCAGCCGTGAGCCCTGAACGTTTCTGAATCTTCGAATCCGCCCGAACGCAGCAGGTTCTCGTCGCGCTCCGACCCTTTGCCGATTTCTCCCAGCAGCCGCCAGTGGTCGGGCAGCGTCTGGAAGCAGATGGTGTGCGGGCTGGAGACTCCGGACGTGAGCCGGGCGGACCCCACGGCATTCGCCCAGTGCTGGCGCTGCACGATGCGCGTCAGCAGCAGAGCCTTCCTGCTGCTCTGCCGTGCGCCATCGACGTCGCCGCGAGCCAGGTCCTGTTCCGCGACATCGACGAACCGCATGGCCTGGGACAGCATCGAGTCCGCATGTGCGATCGACGGGGCGACGGCCGCCAGTTTTCCGTGCACTTCCGACACCCGCCCGGTTTTGGCGGCGGCCAGGTCGATCCATTCGCGGGCGCATTCCGCCTGCAGCGCCTGGGTCCGCTGCTTGAGTTCCCTGATCGGCGCCTCGCCCTGCGTCAGCACGATCGTGGTGAACTGGTCAAACGTGGACAGCCGGATCTGCCAGCCGCCGGAGAGTCGCTCGACCTTGTTGGGAAGCGGCGTCACGCTGGTGGTGGTGACTTCCCACGCCTGGATATTCTCGGGGGCGACGACGGTAAACGTCAGTTCGTCGGCCGTCATCGGTCCCGGCTGGAACTGGCCGTTGTCGTCGAACCACAGCGGCATCAGCAGCCGTCCGTGGTCGCAGTTGAACACCGCCACCTGGACGGGGGACCGTTGGGGCGTCTCCGATTGCGGGCGGCCGTTGCGCTGCTCGCCCCTGCCGAAGCGGCCTCGTCCGCCGTCGCGCGCCTGTTGCGCCGAAGTGATCGTGGCCGGCACCAGTTGTTCGAACTTGGCACTGGCCAGCAGGGGTTCAAGGATCTGGACGTGGGCATTGAACAGCGAAATCGCCTTGCGTCGCTCCTCCGTACCGACTCCGGGTTCGGTCAGGGAAGTCAGCTTCCAGAAGCCGATTCCCTTGTAGCCGGCGGCGAGCGCCGCATAGGCCTCCATCCAGATCTGTTCCGGCTCGACGACGGGAACGGTCTGGCCGTCGGCGCGCGATTCGAGGTTGGCGACGGCCGGCTCCGTCTGAATCAGCGTGAACACCGGCTTGTCCGGCAAGGCGCCCTTTTTCTCGCCGCGGAGGAAATTGAAATAGTCGAGGAATGTCGTCGAGGTG
>JAEUIG010000214.1 GCA_016795125.1 Planctomycetaceae bacterium
ATGCCGCGTCCTTCACGAGCACCAGCGTGTCCTTGCCGTCGGTCACTGCAGTGCCGTCCGGCAACTTGCTGCCGCCGGACGATTGTTTCCCCGCAATCCAGAACTCCTTCCATGCTCCCGTCGCCGGCAATGTCAGCGGCAGACTGTCGACAGGAGTGAACGTCGTCCAGTTCGGCGCCGCCGCGCCGACGGCCTGAAACCAGACTTCCCCCTGGTCGCCGCCCGTTGCGCGCTGGCTGCTCTGGAGCGTCACGTTCCGATTCGCCGCTTCTCCCACCAGCCGAATGCGGGCCAGCGTGGGACTCCAGCAGAGGTAGTCGTCGGTCCCGGCAGGAGTTCCGTGGACCTCCAGCTCGATCCCGGCCGATGCGTCGGCCGCGAGAGCACACAGAATCGCGAGAGCAAAGAGCAGCCTCGATGTCATGGATTGCCCCTTCCTGGATCAATGGATTCGCGGCACCGTTGCAGGATCACTTCGAGATCGGTTTCCGCGTGTTCGGAAACCTGGCTCCAGCGGATGTTTCCCTGCGCATCGATCAGAATCAGTCCGTGCAGAACCTGCGCATCAGGCTTCACGCAGCCAAACTGCTGGAAGACGGCCAGTTCCGGATCGACCAGCAGCGGAAAGTCGATTCCCAGATCGCGCTTCAACTGGGGCAGCGTCTCCGGAGCCGGAAGGGACGGGCTGACGGCCAGCAACTGGACGCCAAGGTCGCGGAACTTCCCGGACCTGCGGCCGATCACCGACAGCGTACTGACGCACCGCACGCAACCGATTCCCCGGTGCAGGACCAGCAGCACGGGCTTGCTGTCGTCCTGGTCCGGCGTTTTCAGATTCGCGAACAGGGCGCTGCGATCGATGGTCTTGGCCACAACCTCCATCGGCGTCGAACGGTTTGCCGCCGGCCCCGCGTCAGCAGCGGTCCCCGCAGAAGCGCGCAGCACAAATGCTGCGAGAGACGCAATCAGCCACGGCAAGGCCGTCAGTGAACGCATACATTGCCTCCGAGATCAGCGGCAACAGCAGCGATTCAGACCAAACCAGCGTCGTGAGTTGAAGATCCTGCCAGGCTGAGAGACGACCTTGCGCAGGCAATAGCGTTGACATCATTGCCGTGTGGCACGCTGCTCGTCAACTCGATCGAGATGCCAGAACACACGATTGCGTGGAATACTCTGCTGCAGTGTAGTTTCTGCAGTTGGGACGAAACGAAATTGATCCGGTTCGGCAGGAGTGCGGATCAATCCCGCTGTCACGCAAGTTCCGGCAGCGGGTGGTGGTCGCCGACGAGGAACTGCGGCCGACCGGCCAGGTCGGTCAACTGCGGCGACGAAATGTCGATTCCCAGTCGCCCGTACAGCGTGGCGAACACGTCGCGGAAGTGAACGGGCCGCGACAGCGGTTCTTCGGCCCAGCGCGTCGTGGAACCAATCACCTGTCCGGTCCGGAAACCGCCGCCGGCCACCAGCGCGGAACAGACGCGCGGCCAGTGATCGCGGCCGGCGACGCCGTTGATCTTCGGAGATCGTCCGAACTCACCCCACATCACGACCGCGACGTCGTCGAGCAGGCCGCGGTTGCCCAAATCGGTCAGCAGGGCCGAGAGGCCGATGTCGAGCAGCGGCAAGGCGCCGCGGGCTTCGTTGAAGCAGTCCTTGTGCCAGTCCCAGTTGTAGTCCCCCTGCAGCATGCGGCCGAACGGCCAGCGGCAGAAGGCCATCGTCACGCACCGTGCCCCCGCTTCAATCGCCCGCCGTGCCACCAGAAACTGATCGAGGAGCGTCTTCCCTTCGCGTTCTCCGGGGTATGACTGGCCGAGACCATACAGCGCGCGTGTTTCCGGCTCTTCACGGCTGATGTCCAGCGCCTCCGCCAGCCGCGGGGACGTCAACACGGCCAGCGCCTGGCGATGGAACTCGTCGATGCCGTCGGCCTGCCCTGTCCGCTCGACGTTTCTGCGGAACTCGTCGAAACTCGCGAGCAGCGCCTGCCGGTCCGACAGCCGTCCCACGCTGACGCCGTTGAGCGCGATGTTGCTGCGATCGACGGCCTGGACCTCAAACCCCGCATGGGCCGGACCGAGGAATCCCGCCTGTCCCGGGGGCACCCGCAGAATGAAGCGGGCATCGGGATCGACCGGCGTGAGATCGATGCAGGTGGGAACGCCGGCGATGCGGGGACCGAGCTTGCGCGACAGGATCGCTCCCAGGGAAGGCCAGCCTCCCGGCGGGAATCCGGGAACCAGCGGGGAGGAATCCATTTCGCGGTGCGATTCCCAGCCCGTGGTGCACCAGTGCGTGTTGTGGTCGTCAAGAAACCCGACGAGCGAACGGATGACCGCGTACTTGTCCGCCAGTCGGGCGAGTCGCGGCATGAGCTCGCAGATATCGAGCCCCGGGACATTGGTCGGGATCGGACGAAACTCGCCGCGAATCTCGGGGGGAGCATCCGGCTTGAGATCGAACGTGTCGATGTGCGTCGGGCCGCCGGGGAGGAGGATCATGATGACCCCCTTGATCGGCCGGCCGGTCGCCGCCTGCGCCTGTCCCCGCAGGATCTCCGGCAGCGCGAGCCCACCGAAGGCGAGGCCGCCGATCTGCAGGCAGGCCCGCCGCGAAATGCCGTCGCAGTAACGCGATTTCGAACCAGCGATGGTCAGCATGTGGTAATCCCTCTGCGACCAGACGCATCAACCTGCGTTAATGTATGGTCGACGGGGGGAGGGATGCAATGTCGACGTGCATCGTGCGAAGGTTCGACACAAAGGCACGGAGACGCAAAGACGCTCAAAGCAGATTCAATGACAGTAAGGATGACCCCTCCCTGTCCTGCACATCCGAAACGGGATTTGCCAAACGATGTCAGCGCCTCTTCCTTCTTCGTGCGTCTCTGTGTCTTCGCGGCTTTGTGTCAAACTTTGAGGTGCACTAACGACTCAACTGTGCCTCCAGCCGTGCGCGCAACTGCGTGAGGTTTTCTCGCTGCGCAGGGTCCGCCGAGCGATCGTGCCGTTCCAACGGATCGTCCTGCAAATCGAACAGTTGTTCACGCTGCGCCTGCGGATACGCGATGTACTTCCAGCGATCGGTCCGGATGGCGCGCTGCACGTCGCGGAAGTGCGTGATGATGTCCGCATGAATTCCTGCCGTCTCACCCCGCAGCACCGGACCCAGGCTGCGGCCGTCCACCGGATCGGCGATCTGCACGCCGGCAAACTCGCACACGGTGGGATACAGGTCGCGCAGGTAGCATGCTGCGGCGCTTCGCAGCCCGGCAGGAACGCCCGGTCCGCGCATGAGCAGGGGCACGCCGATCGTGTGTTCGTACATATTCTGCTTGCCGCGCAGTCCGTGGCTGCCGATAGCGAGCCCATGATCGCTCGTAAACACGACGACGGTGTTGTCCAGCATGCCGGACTGTTCAAGTCGATCGAGCACCCGGCCGATCTGCGCATCCATGTGCGAGATCAACGCGTAGTAGACCGCCAGTTCGCCGCAAGTTTCCTCCGGCGTCCTGGGCAACTGGAACAGCAGTTCGTCGCGCATCCCGGCATTTCCGTGGTCGAACGGATGTTGCGGCGCAAAGTTCGGCGGCAAGCGCATGTCGCCAACGGCGTAGCGGAACTGCTCTCCCGGCGGTACATGGAGCGGGTCGTGCGGCGCCGTGAAGTTGAGGTGCAGGAAAAAGGGACGTTCGCGCGGCGCCTTAAGAAAACGGAGGGCTTCGTCGGCGAACACTTCGCTGATCCCCGGAGTCAGTCCGACGCCTCGTTCGGGAAACAATTGCCGGTCATCGGTCTGGAAGACCCAGCCGACATAGCCGGTGACACGTCTGCCATGCCAGTCGGCGGGATGCGACAGCGGCAACGCTTCGCCGCCGCCGGCGAACAGGCCGACGGACTGTTCATAGCCGCGTGAACTCGGACGTCCGGAGGTGTGCCATTTGCCGGTATAGCAGGTGTCGTATCCGGCTTCGCTCAGCAGTTCCGCCAGGCATTTCGCATCGTCTGCGGGGGTGAAGCCGAAATCCGCGCGCCCGTTCTTCAGCCCGTTGCGACCAGTCAGCAACTCGGCCCGGCTGGCGACACAGATGGGGATCGCCGTCACCGCCCGGGTGAACGCCGTCCCTTCGCGCACCAGGCGGTCAAGGTTCGGCGTCCGGATCATCTCGTTGCCGAGCGCGTGAATCGTGTCTGGTCGCTGATCGTCCGCCACGATCAGCAGTATGTTCGGCCGATCCTCGCAGGCGACTGCTGCCTGTCCGGTGAGCGCTCCGGCAACTAACAGACACGAAGCCGTTGTGTGACGGATCATCGAGGTTCGGGGTATCAAGGTTGTGCGAGCGGCAAGACCAGTGTCGCACTCGTCCGGACATCATACCCGACCAGCGTCTTGCCCTCGCGGGCGCAGCGGGCTGGTGTGGTCCTGTCACGGAACCGGCGCTGGCCAATTCGTTTTAATCGTACCGGCCGAATTCCGGAGCAACTCGAAATCACAGGTTCGCAGTCGACGCGGCGGCGTCCGGTCGGTCAGAATACGCACGGTTCAAGCGCATGGCCGAACCGTCCCACCCGACTTCATGGCATTGGCAGGTCACAGGTTCGTTCGATGCGTGTCTTCCTACAAGCGGCTGTTGCGCTGCTGCTGCTGAACGCGTGGTGCATTGGCGACGACACGCTGTCGGACGCCGAAGAGTCCCGCGTGGACGCTTCAATCATCAAGGCGCTGGAGTACCTCGCCGCCGAGCAGCAGCCGAACGGGTCGTGGAAGAACCAGTCGTACGGCGACTGCACGGCGATCACGTCGCTGTCGGTGATGGCCTTCATGGCGGCCGGGCATCTGCCCGACGAAGGGCCCTACGGCGAAGTGCTGACGCGCGGCATCCGCTGGGTGCTCGATCACCAGGAGGCGAACGGCATGATCGTGCACAAGCGGAGCCACGGGCCGATGTACAGCCACGGCATCTGCACGCTGATGCTGGCGGAAGCCGCCGGGATGGTGGGCCCGGCCGACGCCGATCGCATCCAGCGTGCACTGGAGAGCGCCGTGCGGCTGATTCTGGAATCGCAGGCCATCGACAAGGATCGGCGGCATTCCGGCGGCTGGAGGTACCAGATTGACAGCCGGGACAGCGATCTGAGCGTCACCGCCTGGCAGGTCCTGGCCCTCCGCGCGGCGAAGGACATCGGCTGCGACGTGCCTGCGGAGGCCATCGACGAAGCCATCGAATACGTGCGGCATTGCAGCGTGATCGATCAACGCGGCTTCGGATACCAGCCGGGCAGCGGCCGGACGGAAACGCTGACCGGCACCGGGATCACCGCGCTGGAAGTCTGCGGAGTGCACGACGCCCCGGAATCGCGCGGCGGCGGCGACTATCTGCTGGCGAATCCCATTGACCGCGACACCACCTATGCCTTCTACGGCGTGTACTACACCGGCGTCGGCATGTTCAAGCTGGGCGGCCACTATGCAGACGGATCGCGGCGGGCCTTGGTGACATTTCTCATGCCCGAGCAGAACGCCGACGGAAGCTGGGAATCGCCGCACGGCGGCGAACGGACGCACGGCCGCCCCTATGCGACGGCACTCGCCGTGCTCGCCCTGGCGATCGAGTACCGATACCTGCCGATCTATCAGCGTTGAATTGCGTCAACGCTCCGCGACAGCATGTCCCCTTGACGAGCCGCGCGTCTACGCGGCGCCGTCGTAGACTTTGCTGATCAGCTGCTGCAGTTCGCGCGGACTGCGGCCGGGGAGGAAGCACAGGTGCATGCTGTGATTGTGCGTCCACGCGACATGCAGCGCGGGCAAGTATGCCGGGGTCGCATTGCCCGCGGCTCGGGCTGCCGGGGGATCCGTGACCCGGTTCGCCGGCAGGACGACGACGAAGCCGCCGGCGATCGGAACCACGGCCGCATCCTGCCGGCCATCGTTGTCGAGATCCGCCCCGCGTGGGTCCGCCTGCGACAATCGCAGCCAGCGCGGATCGACGGCAGTCAAATCGAAGCCTTCATCAACCGTCGGCAGGGAGCGGACATCAGCTCCGTTCGGCTCCGCCAATCGCGATTTCCACCAGTCGAGCACGGTGGCCGCAGCCAACGGCGCCGGTTCGCGATGACCGACGTACCACGTCAATCCCGTCGCAATCAGCAGGGCGGCCGCAGCGGCAGAGACGAGCAGGGCCCGCCGCATCGGACGGACGTGTTCCGCCGGCGCCGTTGCTGGTTGCGGCAAGGTCGCCGTCGCGGCGAGGGATTCCCGGAGCCGCGACTGCAGGTCGGATGGAACAGCCACTTGCCGGACGACTTCGCCGAACCGGCGATCGAAAGACCGCTGGAAATCGTAGGCGTCCGCACAGGCCGGGCACTCGTCCAGATGCGCAAACGCCGCGTGCAGATCGGAACCCTCGCGGTCCCGCGGATGCGAGCGGGCGACCTCCAGAAGTTCGCGAGCGATTCTGCAATCCATGGCCAGTTCCTCGTCGTCCCTGACGTGCAGCTCTGGACTTACTTTCGTGGACCGGAGTTGGCGAAGTCGGGCAGCAGACGTTCGCGCAATTGCGCTTTGCCGCGAGACAAACGGCTCATCACCGTTCCGATGGGAATGTCCAGCAGTTCTGCAATGTCCTTATAGCTGTGGTCGTCGAAGTAGTACAAAATCAGCGCCGCGCGGAATTCCTCCGGCAGCTCGTTGAGAGCCTCTTGCACGCTCTCCGCACTCAACAGCTGCTCGAGGTCGCTCTCGGTGACAGGCTCCGGATTGGACAGGACGGTCGAAAACGGCACAGGCCGTTCGCGACGACACGACTTGCGATGGGCGTTCCGCACCACGGCGATCAGCCATGCCCGGGCCTTGTCCGCCTCCCGCAACTGATCGAGCTTGGCGTGTGCCGTCAGAAACGCTTGCTGCACAAGGTCTTCCGCATCAGCGGCCGATCCCGACAGCCGGTAGGCGAACCGATACAGGAACTCCGAATGTTCCTCGATCAGTGCGTTCAGCGGCTGCCGCGATTGCGAGCCTGTCATGCCACCCTGCGACACGGTTGATCCCTGCAGACCTCGGTATATTCCCCGGATTTCACCGGTTTCCTGCCATTTGCCATTCGATCGAATCGCCGCAATCTTCCCGGCTTTCCGGACGAAGTCGCGTCCCGATGTTCGAACTCAGAATTGGTGCACACTCAGGAATATCCTGCATTCTGAGCGCATCACCTGCGTGCAGCAAGCGCCCCTGCGAGTCCGGAGCGATTCCGGCTTTCAATCGCGGCCTGCCTGTAACAACTCTACGTATTGTGTAAGCTGTGAGACGAGCGCGACTTCGCCGAGGTTTCGTGAAAAACCGAGGCCGGCCCCGCTGTGGCGACGGCCGTCGTTTCTTGCCACTTCGATCGAGTTCCAGGAGAGAATGATGCGTAATCTGTTGTGTGTGGCTGTGCTGGCAGGCCTCATGGTCGCCACCCAGGGCTGCTCGTCCCAGCCCCCGGCGCCTCCCGCCGCCGATACGAACACCGACCTCGGCGCCCCCGGCAGCATGGACAAGGGCAATCCCGAGTCCACCGGCTCAACCACGAACTGACTGGCTTTCTGTCGATCCCCGTTCCGTTGACGCCCTCCCTCTTTCCGAGGGCGGCCCGGGTTGGTGACCGATTGCCCCACGTCCAATGACGCCTGCCGTTGCACGACCCGTCCCGTTTTTGGGACGGGTCGTTGTGTTTTGACTCCCGGCTTCCAGCGTCGATCCTACAATTGCAGCAGGCGGCGAATCGGATTCCCGACTCCCTTCGCCGGACCAGGCTCGTCAACGACGAGTCCGCAGCCGAATCGGCGCAATGTCCTGCGTTGTCGACTCCCGAACTTCGCAGTGACTCCCTAAGATTCGCCACGTCACACTCGCCATCGGGATGGCACACGACCATGCGGACAGTTTCTCACTTCGGCAGGTACCTGACCTGTTGTCTGTGCCTGCTGGCAGTGCTGGCCGGACACCGGTCGGCAGCTGCCGGCGACACGGAATTCGTGTTCCGGACGCACGTCGACGAGCAGGGACCGCATCACTATGCCGTCTACGTCCCTCGCAGCTACACCCGCGAGTCCCGCTGGCCGGTGGTGCTGTATCTGCACGGCGCCGGCCTGAGCGGAACCGACGGCCGTCGCCACCTGCACGGCGGCCTGGCCGCGGTGATCCGGTCGGAAGGGGACTATCCGGCCATCGTGGTCTTTCCACAGTGTGAGAATGTCGATGCCACGCTGCTGTCGCGGTGGCTGGCCGATTCGCCGGACGGACAGCGAGCGATTCGCATTCTCGACGACGTGGAACGGGAGTATTCCGTCGATCCCTCGCGGCGCGTGCTCGCCGGCTGGTCGATGGGCGGATATGGCGCCTGGAGTCTCGCAGCCGCGCATCCTGACCGGTGGTCGGCCGTCGTCCCGGTCTCGGGCGGAGGACGTCCCGAGCTGGCGGCCCACATCACGGCGCCGGTCTGGGCGATCCACGGAGCCGGCGATCGCGCGATTCCTCCGTCGCAGT
>JAEUIG010000250.1 GCA_016795125.1 Planctomycetaceae bacterium
CTGCGCGTCGCCGGCCTTCCTTCAATCCAGAATCCAGAATCCAGAATCACGCTGAGTTGCTCCTCTCGATTCAACGTCCGTAGAATTCACCGACACGTCTCCCGCGGCCGTTTTGACCAGGATGCCATCATGGGATTGCTCGACAAACTGCGGCAGGAACTGATCGACATCATCGAGTGGGTCGATGATTCGCGGCACACGCTGGCCTGGCGGTTTCCGCGCTATCAGAACGAAATCAAGAACGGCGCGCAGCTCATCGTCCGGCCAGGGCAGGTCGCCGTGTTCGTGCACCGCGGCCAGATCGCCGATGCGTTCGAGCCGGGGAACTACACGCTGACGACGGACAATCTGCCGATTCTCAGCACGCTGCAGGGCTGGAAGTACGGCTTCAACAGCCCGTTCCGGTCCGAGGTGTATTTCGTCTCGACGCGGCAGATCACCGATTTGAAATGGGGCACGCCGAACCCCATCATGCTCCGCGACGCCGACTTCGGTCCGGTGCGGCTGCGGGCCTTCGGCACGTATTCGATGAAGGCGTCTGATCCCAAGGCCCTGCTCAAGGAGTTGATCGGCACCGACTCCAGCTTCGAGGCGGACGAGATCACCGAGCTGATGCGGTCGATCATCATCACGGCGTTCGCCGACCTGCTTGGCAAGTCGAAGGTGGCCGCGCTTGACCTGGCCGCCAATTACAAGGACTTTTCGGAGCAGCTTCGCACAGCGGTCATAGAGCGTGTTGATGACGAGTACGGCCTCGACGTGCCGCAGCTCAATATCGTCAACATCTCGCTGCCGGAGGAAGTGGAGAAGGCGCTCGATACCCGCAGCAGCATGGGGGTGATCGGCGACATGAACAAGTACCAGCAGTACCAGATGGGAACGGCCATGCTGGAGGCGGCGAAGAACCCGTCGGGCGGCGGAGCGGCGGAAGGCATGGGGATGGGGATGGGGTTCGCGATGGCGAACCGGATGGCGCAGGGCGCGGGCATGGCCGGAACTGCGAGTCCGCCGCCGCCGCCGATGAACGCGTGGCACGTCGCGGTGAATGGCCAGACGCATGGTCCGTTTGACGACCAGCAGGTGGTCAGCGGCATCCAGCGGGGGGAGATCACACGGACGACGCACGTGTGGACGGCGGCCCTCGGCGGCTGGACGCAGGCCGGACAGGTGCCGCAGCTGGCCGGTTACTTCGCGGCAGCAACATCACCGCCGCCACCGCCGCCGGGTTGAACGGGACGATCGTCGTACTGGCCGCGCTGGGAGGTGATCGCACGCTTTGCGCTCCCTTACGGTCGCGGCTAGTCTCAACCCCTGCACAGATTGAACAGCAGGTTCTCCAGCGACGTGGCCGACGACACCGTACCCACCGAAGACGTCGAGATCGTCGGTCCGCCCGAGACTCTCGGCCAGTCTGACATTGCCGGTCAGACGACCGACTCGGGGAAGGGCCGCATTTTTCCGTGCGAGGGGTGCGGCGCCGATCTGCATTTTGACATCGGTCAGCAGCGACTGAAGTGTCCGTATTGCGGATTCGAGAAGGAACTTGAACTCCGCGAGGACGCCGAGATCCGCGAGCAGGATCTCGAAGGCATGCTGCAGCGCGTGCAGGCACAGCACGACGCGGGGCATGCGGATGACCAGCCCGGCGACCAGGAAGTCCGGTGCGAATCGTGCGCCGGGACCGTGTTGTTCACCGGCACGCTCACCAGCAGCGAGTGCCCGTACTGCGGTTCGCCGATTCAGCGCGAGAAGATTCATTCGGCGACGCAGCGAATTCCAGTCGACGGTGTGCTGCCGTTCCTGGTCGATGAGTCGGTCGCGCGCCGCAAGCTGGCGGAGTGGATCAGCTCGCGGTGGTTCGCACCGACGGAGTTCACCAAGCGCGGTGCGGAAGGGCGATTCAACGGGGTCTACCTGCCGTACTGGACGTTCGACGCGATGACGTTCAACGTTTACCGCGGCGAGCGCGGGGAGAACTACACCGTGACCGTCGGTTCGGGAAACAACCGTCGGACGGAAACGCGGACCCGCTGGTACGACGCCCACGGCAACTTCCAGCGGTTCTTCGACGACGTCCTCGTCGTCGCCACCACCGGGCTGCCGCGAAACTACATCCTCGGACTGGAGCCGTGGCCGCTGGCAAAATGCCTGCCGTTTACGCAGCAGGTGCTGGCGGGCTACATGGCCCGGACTTACGACCTGCCTCTGCAAGGCGGATTTGAAGACGCCAAGCAGCGGGTGAAGGACGCAATCCACATCGACGTCTGCCAGCGGATCGGCGGCGACCAGCAGCGGATCCACGTTCTGAACACGCGGCTGGACGCGCTGACGTTCAAGCACCTGCTGCTGCCGGTGTGGATGCTGGCGTACCGGCATCACGGCAAGCCGTACCGGGTGTTCATCAACGCCGGGACGGGGGAAGTGCAGGGAGAGCGGCCGTACAGCTTTGTGAAGATCGCGTTCGCGGTGCTGGGAATCGCGGCCGTGGCGCTGCTGGCGGCGTTTCTGCTGGCGCAGCGGTGAGCGCATGCAAAAGCCCACGGACGGTCGTCCGTGGGCTGCAAAAACGGTATTCGCTACTCAGACCTCAGACGGAGAAGCTGCTGCCGCAGCCGCAGGACTTGGTCACGTTCGGGTTATTGAACGTGAAGCCGCGCTTGTCGAGGCCGTCGTAGTAGTCGATGGTCGTGCCGTCGAGGTACAGGTCGCTCTTCTTGTCGACCGCCACCTTGAGGCCGTGCTGCTCGGAGACGTGGTCCTTCTCGCTGGTGACGTTGTTGCTGGCGTCGAAGCCCAGCTTGTAGGAGAAGCCGCTGCAGCCGCCGCCGGCGACGCCGATCCGCAGCACGGTGTCGGCCGGCAGGCTCGCCTCGGACATGGCGCGCTTCACTTCCCCGGCGGCTTTTTCGGTGACGTTGATCATTTCCAGCAACTCCTGATTCTCAGTGCAAATTGTGCGGTCGGAACGCTCAACAGAATTATAGCACGGCCGGGGACGAATCAAGTGCGACGGGGGCGTTGCCCGGGGACCCCCTCCGCAGCGGCAGTTTCTGCGGGGATGGACACCAGCTCCCCCCGAGTGGAGTTCGGGTTTTTTGGGGTGTTCGCTTGAATTAACCGCTGGCCGCCGCCACGTTCACGACAGCTTCATGCCAAAATGGATCTGCCGGGCGATCTCCCGAAAGCCCAGGGACTCGTAGAGACCGTGGCCGGCGGTGTTCTGGACCAGCGTCTCGATCCGGGCGTGCGACATCCCCAGCTCGCGAAACCGGTCCAGTGCCGCCTCGATGAGCTGCCGTCCGCAACCGGTGCGGCGGAAGCCTTCGGCCACCACCAGGTTGGGGATGTGGCCGATGCCGGCTTCGTGATCGCACCAGGTGCTGATGAAGCCGACGATCTCGCCGTCGACCGTCTGCATCACCAGGATGCCGGCCGGGTCGCGGGCCGCATCGTCGGCGATGTGCCGCATCTTGCGCCAGCGCCAGTCACGACCGGAGGTGGGGCCGAACTCCCGCTCCAGCCCCTGATCGATCGACACGCCGTCGAAGGCAGCGGCCGTCAGCTCCTGAAGGATCGGCAGGTCGGCCGTCCGGTAAGGGCGAATGGATTGCATGGTCTTGCTTCAGGCCGACAGTTCGCCGGCTTCGAGCAGCGACTTGAACCGTTCGCAGTCGTGCTTGACGCGGTTCTCGATCACGCCCTTGAGCATGGGGCCCATGAATTTCGCCATGCCGCTGAGCTGCACCTGGACCTCCACGGTCCAGAGAGTCCGCCCGGGCGACAGTTCCGCGAAGTGGTTGACCATCGTCGTGCGGCCATGCGAGCTGTCGTACGTTCCCGCCAGTTCTTCCGGCTCACGGCGAATCGTGACGGTTTCGACGAGCTTGACCTCGTGTCCCCCTTCGCGATGCAGCAGTTCGGAGACCGAGCCGACCTGTCCCGGCGGTCCGCTGACGTGATCGTAGCTGACCAGCCCTTGCTGCCACTTGAACAGGTTGGCCGGATTGTCGAATGCCCGCCAGGCACTCTCCCGCGGAACTTCCAGTTCAAAGATGAAATCGAACTTCATGCGTCGTGGACTCTGCAGGACAGAAAGGGGAACGCGAATGACAGGAAAGGAAAAGCAGGAGGGAACAGAGAAAACGGAGGAGTGTGAAATTCGCAATTGCTGAGAAATCAGTCACGCCATTTGTGAATCATCACACCCATTCAATGTCATGCCGTGAAAGAGAAACGAAGGGCGAATAAGAGCGACGTGCGGCGCTCCCTCTTTACCTATTCGCGTCAATTCGCGTTCATTCGCGGTGCGCCTTCTTCTTCCGTGCTTTTCGGGGTTCACTAAACGCGAGACCGCTTGCGCCGTCCGCCGACGAAGCTGTCGATGACCATGTTGCCCATGTCGTCGGCGTTGCACGTCATGCTGATGCCGCCCGTCACCTGCGCCATCTGCTCGACGAAATTGACCAGTCCGAGGTAGAAGTAGTCCTCGATCAGCGCGAAGCTGGAGACGTGGATCCCTTCGTTTGCGCAGCGGCGGGCTTCGGAGAGCGTGATCTTCGCGGTCTTTTCACTGGGGGGATACGTGAGGACGAGTTGCCGGCCTTCGACGTGGGCGGTCGGTTCGCCGTCGGTGATGACGATGATCTGCCGGTTCGCGGCCGGCTTGCGACGCAACAGCCGGCGGGCGAACTGCAGGCTGGCGTGGATGTTGGTGAAGTGTTCCGGCACGCGTCGCGGCGGATGGTCGAGATCAATTCGCAGGTTGACCCGCGAATCGAAGATGCTGACCGGCTTGGGGGCCGAGTTGATCAGTTCGCGTTCGTTCAGCGGCGTCGCGTAGGTGTAAAAGCCGACGACCTGCAGCGAATCCTGCTGGTAGCGGCTGCGGACGAGTGCCTGCAACGCGAGCGCCACCCGTTTGGCTGCGGAGAACTTGCCGTAGCGCATCATGCTGCCGGACATGTCGAGCAGCACGACGGTGGCGCAGGCCGTCTGATACTCGGTGTCGTAAACGACCAGGTCCTCCTCGCTGATCTCCACCCGCTCGGGGTGTTCGGTCCGCTGCTTCGGCCGTTCCGCGCGGCGCTGCAACGCATTCTTCAGCGTCTCGTGCATGTTGAGATTGCTGACGGGGTCGCCGAACTCGTACTGCTTCGACTCCTCGTGGACCGTCTGTCCGGCGCCGCGGAATTGCGTGTCGTGCCGGCCGAGTTTGTCTTTCCCGCGGACGTCGAACAGCCCTTCCAGCGCCTTGTTCTCGATTCGCCGCAACCCCTTCGGCGTCACGCGGTACTTTCCTTCTTCGTCCTTTTCGACCAGCCCGCGCTTGATGAGCATGTCGACGATGTCGGGATTGTCCTCCTCCCAGCGCTGGAGATTGTCGAGCACGTCCTCGCCGTAATCGACGAGATACTGCGACAGCTCATCGAACAGTTTGTCCGCCGACTGCGGCGTGAACGCCTGCCCGTCCCACTGGGAGTATTCGAACGTGGGCATGGTCGAGAGGGATCAGGGGACAGGGGGCAGGGGCGAGGGTGGGGACTGGTCGTCTGGTGTCTGGCGGGGAGGCGAGTTGGCAGCGGGAGGGGGTTGGGGTTCCGGCTGCGTTGGTCCGGCTGGTGCTGCGTTGCGCGGGGGCCGGCTGCTTTGAGAACGTCGATCGCGTTGATAGCGCGGCTTGCCGCGGCGGTCGTCGCGCCGCTGCGGAGGCCCTTCTGTCGGAGATGACGGCGCCGCCGGTGAGGCAGTTGTCGCGGCGTCCGGTGTGATCGCCGACTGCACAACGACATCCGTCACGATCTCGGTCACTTGCACCGTCGTGGCGGCCGCGATCTCGTTTTCGTCGGGCGTGTCGAGGTCGATGACCAGCACGGGGTTCAGCGGCTTGGGTTCCGGACGAACCCTTCGCTGTGGCTCGACGATCTTCATGAAGGTCGGCTCATTGGCGCAATTGCAGCGGACGGTGGTCACGCCGGCCGGCAACTTGCGTTGCGTGCCGCAGCGGGGGCACTGCCAGAGCCGCCGCACATCCAGTTTGAGCCGCATCCCGGGTCCGCGCATCAGTGCACCATGTCCGTTGGGTTACGTCCGCCGCGGTGCATTGTATGCGGCCCTTCCGCGATTGGCACCCGGCATTAACGTTTGAGTTTTGACCTCCGACTTCCGTCTTACGGAGCCCGACCCGCTCCAGGTCGCGTGTCGGTTCGGTGGACAAGATCGAGGACCGCTGATTTCAAGCGGGTGGTCGTCGAAATTCCGTCGCCGCCGCGAATCGTCTCGGCCCCGGTCCAGTCCACGTAAATGCCGCCCGCTTCGCGGAGAATTGGCAGCAGTGGGGCGCAATCCCAGATGTTCATGATCGGGTCGACCATCACATCCGCCCGGCCTGTCGCCACCAGGATATGCCCGTAGCAGTCCCCCCAGGCGCGCGACGCGTGGCATGCATGCACCAGTGCCTCAAACGTCTCACGCCTGTGTGTCCGGTCGAATAATTCCACTGCCGTGTAGGACAGGAGGGCCTCGGACAGCTTGCTCGTGCGCGTCACCTGCGCCCGCGTGGGTGCATCGTCGCCGCGCTGCCACCAGGCTCCGTTCCCCTCGGCCGCATAGACGACTTCGTTCAGCGCCGGCAGGCGGCAGACGCCGAGCACCGGGCGGTCGCCGTGTTCGAGGCCAATCAGCGTGCCGAACAGCGGCACGCCGTGGACGAACGACTTGGTGCCGTCGACCGGGTCGAGAATCCATCGAAAGCCGCTGGACCCTGGGCGTTCGCCGAATTCTTCGCCGAGCACGCCGTCGGCAGCGAAGTTCTGTTCGATCAGGCCGCGAATGAGTTC
>JAEUIG010000251.1 GCA_016795125.1 Planctomycetaceae bacterium
GAGACGCACCAGACGCTGGTGATGAACGACCTGCGCAGTCGAGTGCGGCTGGAGACCGACGGCCAGCTCAAGACCGGCCGCGACGTGGTGATCGCGTGTCTGCTGGGGGCGGAGGAGTTCGGTTTTGCCACCGCGCCGCTGATCACGCTCGGCTGCATCATGATGCGGAAGTGCCATCTCAACACCTGCCCGGTGGGAGTGGCGACGCAGGACCCGGAGCTGCGCGCGAAGTTTTCGGGCAAGCCGGAGTCGGTCGTCAACTACCTGTTCATGGTGGCCGAAGACACCCGCCGAGTGATGGCCGAGCTGGGATTCCGCACGATCAACGAAATGGTTGGCCGGGTCGATGTGCTGGAACCGGTCGCCCACCTCCGCGAGCACTGGAAGGCGAAGCACATCGACCTGTCCGGCATTCTGACGCCGGCAGCGAAAGCACGTCCCGATGTCGGCACGTATTGTCAGAAGCCGCAGAACCACGGGCTGGAGCAGACGCTTGACCAGCTGCTGCTGATTCCCGAGTGCCGCCGGCAGGGTGCGATCGATGGCGCCGAGCGCGTGATGATCGACCTGAACATTCAGAACATCGATCGCGCCTTCGCAACGACGCTCAGCCATGAGATTTCGAAGAAATGGGGGCCGGACGGCCTGCCGGAGGACACCATCCGCCTGCGGTGCCGCGGGTCGGCCGGGCAGTCTGTGGCGGCGTGGGCCGTCAACGGCGTGACGGTCGAAGTCATCGGCGATGCGAACGACTACGCCGGCAAGGGGCTGTCGGGCGGCAAGCTGATCGTCTACCCGCCCGAGGGATCAGCGTTTGCGCCGGAGGACAACATCCTCGTCGGCAACGTGGCGCTCTATGGGGCGACCGAAGGGGAAGCCTACTTCCGCGGCCGATCGGCCGAACGGTTCTGCGTGCGCAACTCCGGGGCCAAGGCGGTCATCGAAGGGGTCGGCGATCACGCCTGTGAATACATGACGGGCGGCCGCGTGGTAATCCTCGGCCCGACCGGCCGGAACTTCGCCGCCGGGATGTCGGGCGGCATCGCCTATGTCTGGGATCCGCAGAACCGGCTGCTCAGCAACTGCAATTTGGAAATGGTCGAACTCGAGCGCGTCGAAGAACCCGAAGACATCGCCGAGCTGAAGGAACTGATCGGCCGACACCAGATTTACACCGGCTCGACAGTCGCGCGGGACATTCTCGACCGCTGGGACGAGTGCCTGCCGCAATTTACGAAGGTCATGCCGGTCGACTACAAGCGGGCGCTGGTCGACCTGAAAGCCGCCGCCGCCGCCGACGCCGCCGGCACGGAATCCATGTCGGGCTTCTTCAAACTTCCCGCCGGACTCCTGCCCGTGGAGCGGCATTGATACTTCGACGAACGGCAAGCAGTGAACTGTCCACCGCGTCCGGGCCTGACACGTGGCGACACATCAGAACAAGCACATTCGAGAGGCGATTGAGTACGAACAACGGGGATGGCGAGTGACAGAGGCGTCCGGCCACGCGCATGTCTGGGGAACTTTGTGGTGTCCGCAACATGATCGAACAGGATGCATTGTCCGAGTGCATTCGACTCCCAGAGTCCCCGAGAGTCTCGCGGAAAGGATTCGCAAAGCGGTCGACCGTTGTCCACACCGACTGCCAGCAATTGGAGATGGCCGAACATGACGAGCTTTCAGTTCACCCTGATCCTTGCCGAACCGGAGGAGTCCGAAGTTGATGCGGACGCACTCTATGCTCAATTCAACGATGGCACTCTGATCACATCCGAGGGAGTAACGCGAATCGAGTTCGATCGCGAGGCCGCGAGTCTCAGTGAGGCGATCCACTCGGCGATTGGAGATGTCGAGAATACGCGGTTCCGCGTCGCACATGTTGAAACGCCGGAGTCACATGTTGTTGAGGGAATCAATGCGGAATTGCTCGCGTCTCATACCGGTTGACCTGGTGTCCGGGACGCGATGCCACCTGCGCATCGTGACCATTCAGAACTTTTGCTGCTAAAGAGTGTGCGTCATGGGTAAGCCGACAGGTTTTAAAGAGTATTCTCGCCAGACTTCCGCCGAGCGTGACGCTTCGGAGCGGATCGGGGACTGGAATGAGTTTGCGGAGAAGCTTCCCGTCGTCGCGCTGCGCGACCAGGGGGCGCGGTGCATGGACTGCGGCATCCCGTTCTGTCACACCGGCGACATCATGGCCGGGATGGCGGCCGGCTGCCCGCTGCACAACCTCATCCCGGAGTGGAACGACCTCGTTTACCACGACCACTGGGAGGAGGCGCTCGACCGGCTGCACAAGACCAACAACTTCCCGGAATTCACCGGCCGCGTCTGCCCTGCGCCGTGCGAAGGCTCGTGCGTGCTGGGAATCATCGAGCCGCCGGTCGCCATCAAGCAGATCGAGAAGTCGATCGTCGATCGCGGCTTCAAGGAGGGGTGGGTCGTTCCGCGTCCGCCCCAACAGCGGACAGGCAAGAAGGGCGCGATCGTCGGCTCCGGTCCGGCCGGGCTGGCCGCTGCCGCGCAGCTCAATGCGGCGGGTCACTCCGTCACCGTGTTTGAACGGGCCGACCGCATCGGCGGGCTGCTGATGTACGGCATCCCGAACATGAAGCTCGAGAAGTGGATCGTCGATCGGCGCGTCCAGCTGCTGCGGGATGAAGGGGTGCAGTTCGTCACGGGCTGCGAGATCGGCAAGGACAAGTCGGCCGCGGAACTGCAGGACGAATTCGATGCGATCCTGCTGTGCACCGGCGCGACGCGGCCGCGCGACCTGCCGATTCCCGGCCGCGAACTGAAGGGCGTCCATTTCGCGATGGACTTCCTGACGGCCAACACGAAGTCGCTGCTGGACAGCTTCGGCAGCGGACCATTCGCCACGAACGGCCGCGGGATTCACTTTCCGACCGGCGAAGAATCGGGAAGTTTCCTCTCGGCGGCCGGCAAGCATGTGATCGTGATCGGCGGCGGCGACACGGGGAACGACTGCCTGGGGACGAGCATGCGTCACGGCTGCAAAAGCCTGACGAACTTCGAGATTGTGCCGCGGCCACCGGATGCCCGCGCCGCGAACAATCCGTGGCCGCAATGGCCGCGCATCTTCCGGGTGGATTACGGCCACGCGGAGGGAGAGCGGGTCCACGGCCGGGATCCGCGCGAGTTCGCGATCGAGACGGTCGAGTTCCTCGGCGACGGATCGGGCAACCTGCGGGCGCTGCGGACCGTCCAGGTGGACTGGAGCAAGCCGGCGCCGGGCGGCGCGCCGTTCAGCAAGGTCCCCGGATCGGAACGCGAATGGCCGGCCGACCTGGTGCTGCTGGCGATGGGCTTCCTCGGCCCCGAGCATCCGGTGGCCGACCAGCTCGGCGTGAAGATCCGCGAAGGTCGAGGCGCCATGAGCTGGTACGAAGGCGATTACGGCCGCTACGCGACCAACGTGCCGAACGTGTTCGTCGCCGGCGACTGCCGCCGCGGGCAAAGCCTGATCGTGTGGGCGATCAACGAAGGGCGCGAGGCGGCGCGGGAATGCGACCGGTATCTGATGGGCGTCACCCAGCTGCCGTGAATGACAGTGGGGGGGGATAGTGGATTGGCAATAGCAAGCGACCCGGACGCTTTGAAGCGTCCGGGTCGCTGTCGTTGATTGGGGGATGTTGTTCGCTGCGAACAGGAAGACTGCTGCTCGCGGTCTCGTCGAGCCGATAGCGCTCAGCGCCAAATGGCCCGTGTCAGGGATGACGCCATGTACTGCTCAAACTGCGGCGAGAAGGGCTCCGGCAATTTCTGCGCGGGGTGCGGTCACAAGCTGCACAAGCCGGAACAGCAATTGGCCGTTCGCTCGGACGAGCCGCTGGAGCCGATCTTCGATGCCGATGAACTCACGGCCGGCGGCGGCTGGGAGCACGAAGTCAACTACAAGGCGCTGATCCGGCACCCGGACGTGCGCGACTTGCTGGAGATGGCCGGCAACCGCGCGCAGGCGGGCATGACCGGCGAGGAGTTTCTCAAGAAGTTCGAATCCGTGGTCCCGGGCGCGACCATCGCCGCCGCCTTTGTCCAGCCACTGTCGCAGTGGGGCGTGAATACCGGGAAATCGACGGCACAGTCGTTCCCGCAGCCGGCCGGCAGGGTCATCGTTTCGATCCTCTGCGCCCTCGCTGAAGGCAGCAGCAAGATCCGGAACGTGCACCAGATTCCGAACGGCTGCCGCATCGAGGCCTCGATTCCATCGGACATCTGGTCGTTCGAGGGCGTGCTGTTCATCCAGGTGGAACGGCAGTCTGCCGGAACATTGGTGCAGGCGGCGACGAAGATTCCGGGACAGTTCTTCGACCTCGGCAAGAGCCAGCGGGTGCTGGATCACCTGCTGGGTTGCGTGCGGAACGCGGCGTAGCAATCGCAGGCCAAAACGTTCTGCGGAGCCGCTGCGAGAATCGGAAGTCGTTCGTGGCAGCGGCTCGGCGGGAGCCTCGCCCTCCCGGCCGCTGGATTCATTGCCGGAGCGATTGCCCGGCGCGGTAACGGGTGAGCTGCTCCGACATTTGCGCGGCGAGAGCCGCGCTCTTGAGCAGCTGTGCTTCGCTGAGCACGTGTTCGGCAACAGCGACCGCTTCGTCGAAACGTCCGGCGGCGGCATAGGCGGCGGCCAGAATCTGCAGCACGCTGAGATCGCGTCGCGACGTGATCCCGGCGGCGCGTTCAGCGGCGGTGACGGCGGCATCCGCCGCACCGTCCGGCGGTTCGGGCATGGTCGCCAGGTTCCACGCGAGGCTGTTGAGCGCCGGGAGGCTGTCCGGCTGCCGCTGGAGCACGGCACGATACTCGTCGTTCGCCAGATCGAGCCGCCCCTGCTGCGCGAAAACGACGCCCAGGTGCAGGTGCGCTCCCACGTTCTCGGAATCGAGCAGCAGCGCCTGCTGCAGGAGTGCGAGGGCCTCGTCGAGCCGCCGTTGCCGGAGCCGGACGATGCCAAGATTGGCGACCGGTTCCGCATTACGGGGATCAAGCCGGCTGGAAGACTGAAAGCAGGTCGCCGCATCGTCGAGAGCGCCGCGCGCATTGAGCAATGCGCCCAGGTTGTTGAGCGCCTGGACATGCTCCGGGTCGTCGGCCAGTGCCTGCCGGTAGTGCTCCTCTGCGGAGTGCGTGAGATCGCGGCGTGCGAGGATCACGGCGAGATCAACGTGCGCATCGGGCAGATGCGGGTCGAGTTCGGTGGCGCGGGTGAGCGCGAGGGCGGCATCGTCGTCGCGGCCCATGCGGGCGAGTGCGTTGCCGAGGCGGGACTGCACCTGTGCGTTGTGCGGCGCGCAGCGGGCGGCGGCCTGCAGCGGGGGGAGCGCGCGGACGGTGTCGCCGGCATTCAGGTAGTCGGCGGCGAGCATGAGCTGCGACTGCCAGGCGTCGGGGACTGCGGCGACGACGTGTTCGAGCCGCTCGGTTTCCGGCGGGACGCCATGTGCCTGGGCCCAGCCGAACCAGCCGACGACGGCGGCGAAAGGCAGCCACTTCAGTACATGCACGGCGCCGCGCGGCAGCGACCATGGTTCAGAAGCGGCGGCGGTGGCGAGTCCGAGTCCTTCGCGCGTGGCGCGTTCGCGGACCTTCCAGATGAAGCCGTCGTAGTAGAAGTGCAGCAGTCCGGAGGTGACGAAGAGTGCGCCGAGCACGCGGTTAACGGCGTCCGCATCGATGATACGCGGCAGCAGTCCCAGGGCGCCGTAGGCGAACACGAGACCGAGGTAGAGTCCGAGCATCACGCCGCCGCCGCGAAACAGGAAGCGGGTGAACCCGCCAGCGGTCGGCGCGCCCTCGGCGCGGCGGCGGTTGAACTGCCAGACGATGGCCAGGTACTGCACGTCGTGGAAGATTTCAAACAGCGCCACGCCGAGGATCGCGTTGTTGACGGCGATCATGCAGTACCACCAGAAGCCGACGCTGCTGACCAGCAGCAGCAGCTTGAGCCGGCTGGGCGAATGTCCCCGGCGCGCCAGGTTGAGCGTATTGGCGATGAAGGCGGCCGTCGTCACCGCGGTCAGCAGTGCGGCGATCCACTGCGCCGCGTGGACAAGCCCGGGCGCGAGGTATGGTCCGCCGCACTTGTAAAAGTCGCTCAGGAGCTGCCCGAGCCGGGTCGGTGAGAACAGCACGCCGGAGATGAACCAGCCGGCGCACATCAGCAGGTCCAGCCGCGCCGTGCGCGCGTCACTCGATCCAGACTTGGATTCATAGATCCGCAGGAACCCGTAGACCTGCATCCACGCGTGCCACGTCGCCCACATCACGGCGACAAGGATCAGCCCATCGAGTTCATAAAAGGTGAACCACAGCGCGACGCCGAGCAGAACGACCGGCGCCAGTAGAAACCGCGTGCGGAAGCGGCGAAACAGTTCGCGATCGCCGTATGCCCGCAGCATGCCGGGAAGATGATGTCCCATGGCGCCGAACGCGGTGACGTAAATCGCCACCTGCTCGATGCTGAGACGCATCCTGGCCAGCCCGACAATCGGCACGATCAACAGCGGCGTGGCGATGAACAGCGCGAGGTCCGACCAGCGTCCACGGATCCAGGCCGACGGAGGGACGAATGCCGTCGCCGCACGTTTCGGGGGAGCAGCAGCAGGCCGGGAAGGAGTGACCGACATGGCGGATTTCACGAATTACCGGAATTGACCCACTATAACGCGGGTGGCGACGTACAGCATTCGGCAAAGTGGTCAGCACAAGGTGAGTTGTACGCACATCTGAGCCGATCGAACCGCAGGGAACGGCGCCCGGCAGCCGCGCTTCGATTGACGACAGAGATGGACTGCGGTGGAATGCAACGCGGCGGAAGCGCTCCGGCCTGAAAGTCACTGGACTTCATCATCCACGCGTGTCAGAGAGGTTGACGATTCATGCGCCACGGAATGTCGCGGTGGGGACTGGGAGTGTTGCTGGCGGTCAGCGTGCTGCTCGCGGGTTGTGGAGGCTCCAGCGGCAGGCCGCGGGCCGTGGCTGTCAGCGGCGTGTTGACGCTCGACGGCCAGCCTGTGAAGGGAGCGCGAATTCGATTTGTGCCGGTGGCCGAAGGGGGACGGACCGCGATCGGCGACACCGACGATACGGGCAAGTTCACGCTGGCGACGTTTGAGCCGGGGGACGGAATTGTCCCGGGCGAGTACGACGCCGATGTTGCGACCAACATGGCGGCGCCGACGACGCCAGCGCCTTCCACGGGGGACATCGCGGCAAAAGTTGCCGCCGAACGTCCGCCGGAAGGGGGCGTTCCCTCGAAGTACACCGACGCGAAGACCTCGGGCCTGCACTACACGTTCACGGAGGATGACGGCGGCCGCGTTGTGGAAGTGAAGCTCACGAAGTAGAGCGCGTGCGCGGAATCTGTCGGTGGATGGTCACGTCGGACAGTGTTTGCCGACGACGGAAGGATGTAGTCGACCGGCGGGAGGATTGCACGCTGTGACGATACGAGCGTTCTTCCTGCTCGCCACGCCCAGCCCGTTGGTCTGGGCGTGCCACCCGTGTGATGCCAACGTTGCCGGAGATGTCCGTACCTCTGTGGGCGACGTTCGAATCAAAGATTGCAACGGCGATCGTATTCTGGTTAACTGAAATTTCAGCGCTTCAACATCGCTCGTGTGCTGTTCGACGAGCGATTTCCGGCTTCCGTTCTGGCGAGTTTTCAAGCGCGGCAGGTGTTCTGTCCGCTTCGTCATCTGAGATCCCCGTCCGGGGAGGGAGGCGTCGATGCAATACGTCCGCTGGAGTCGTCGCGGTTTTACGCTGATCGAACTGCTTGTCGTTATTGCGATTATTGCCATTCTGATCGGACTGCTGCTTCCCGCAGTCCAGCAGGCCCGCGAAGCGGCCCGGCGCACCCAGTGCAAGAACAACCTGAAACAGCTGGGACTGGCGCTGCACAACTACCATGACGTGTTCTCGATGTTCCCGTATGCGTACTTCGGGTACCACTCGGCCAACGGCTGCCCGCAGCGGAACCGGTTCGGCAACTGGCGCGTGATGGTCATGCCGTACATCGACCAGGCGAACATCTACAACGGTGTGACGCAGCACTTCGGTCGCGGCGGTTGCGATGACGCCAGCGTGCCCGGGCAAATCGCCGCGTTGCCGATCCACCAGGTGCCCCTGGCGGTGCTGTTCTGCCCCAGCGAAAGCAGTGACCGCTACGGGACAATGGCGCCGTACCTGTTCGAGCAGCAATGCAGCACCGGCAGCGCGGTTGCCAGCTATGTCGGCTGCACGGGCGCGAACACGGCCGACGGATGCTCGTCGCAGTTCTGCAACAACACCAACTGTCCGTGCGAATTTGTCCAGCACCACTTTGTGTCGCTCGGCTCGCAGAGCAAGCTCACGGGCATGTTCAGCATGAATGCCATGGGCGCGGACAGCGTCGGCATGCGCCGGGTTTCGGACGGAACTTCCAACACGCTGCTGCTGGGCGAAGTGCAGCAGCGCGTGAACGGCGTCGGATCGTGGTGGACGTGCCAGTTCGGCGGGTGGCCGGTGTCGTCCACGGCAACGGCAATCAACTGGCCGGGACGGACGCACTCGTGGGCGAACAGCGAAGGCTTCGCGAGCTATCACGAAGGGGGCGCCCAGTTCGCCATGGCGGACGGCTCGGTGCGGCTGATTTCGGAGAACGTCGACATGAAGATGTTCGGCGCAGTCGGCACGCGGGCCGGCGGCGAGACGGTCGGCGAGTTCTAGGTCGGTACGCAGAATTGAACGGGAGGCGAGCCGGGCGGCGTCAGTCCCTGGTTTGGCTCGACGGATGAAACGATCACGGCCATGCAGCACGCCTGCATGGCCGTTCTCATTACATACGGCGATTGAATGACAACACGCGACCCGGAACAGACGACTGACGCGGTCGACAGCGACGCCCTCGCTGGCGCGTCGGGCTGATGGGGCTGTACCGGCAAAAAAACAAGCCCCGCATCGCGCTCGTTGCGGGGCCTGCTGGCCGCACTTGCCGGTATCAACGATCGTGAAGCAAATGACGGCTACGTGAAGTCTATCCTTGCGGCGGCGCGCGTGAATCGGGAAGAATCCCTGCTTACCCCAGGGGGAACTGATGACCATGCGCCCGCGCTTTGTTTGCACGAATGTCGTTCTGTTAGCCTGCTGTCTGTCGGCTGCTTCGCTGGCTGCGGCCGATCAATCCGAATCGCCGCTGAATGTCGTCGTGATCCTCGCCGATGATCTCGGCTGGGCGGACCTCGGCTGTTACGGCGGAGACCTGCACGAGACGCCGCACCTCGACCGGCTGGCGGCCGAAGGAGTCCGGTTCACCGACGCTTATGCCGCGTCGATCTGCTCGCCGACGCGTGCCAGCCTGATGACGGGCAAGCATCACGCGCGGCTGGGCATCACGATTTGGCGCGAAGGTTCGCTGCGCGCGCCGCCCGTCGAGCGGCTGCGCCCGCCCTCATCAGTGAGTGATCTTGCGTCTTCCGAGTTCACGATCGCCGAGGTGCTCCACGCGGCGGGGTACCAGACCGGCATCGTGGGCAAGTGGCATCTGGGAAGCGCGGAGAACTATCCGGAAGTGCACGGCTTCGACACCAACATCGGCGGCACCCTGTGGGGAGCCCCAGCGACGTACTTCTTTCCCTATCGCGGACCGTTCAATAAGGAAACGCGGTATGTTCCGCATCTGGAGGGAGGAACCGACGGCGAGTACCTGACCGACCGGCTCACGGACGAAGCCTTGAAATTCATCGATCGCGCCGGCGACCGGCCGTTCTTTCTGTACCTCGCGCATCACGCTCCGCATACGCCGATCCAGGCCAAGCCGGAGCTTGTCGAGCACTACCGGCAGAAGCTGGGGCCGAACCACCTGCATGGAAATCCGGTCTACGCGGCGATGGTCCACAGCCTGGATGAAAGCGTCGGTCGCGTCGTCGAGCATCTCGACAAACTGCAGCTCGCTGATCGCACGCTCGTGGCGTTTCTGTCGGACAACGGCGGCTACCTGCGAACGGCCGACACCGAAGTGACGACGAACTACCCGCTGCGTTCGGGAAAAGGTTCACTCTATGAAGGTGGGGTGCGAATTCCGCTGATCGTCCGCTGGCCGGGAGCGACGCCCGCCGGGGGAGTCTGTCCGGAACCGGTCACCGTCGCCGACCTGTATCCGACGATCCTGTCAGCCACCGGCCTGACCGGTGATGCGGAACACAACTCACACATCGACGGTCGCAGTCTCGCGCCGTTGCTGCGCGATCCTTCGTCGCGTCTCGAACGGGACGCGATTTATCACCACTATCCGCATTACTATGCGACGACCACACCGGCCGGCGCTATCCGCACGCGGAACTGGAAGCTGCTGGAGTACTTCGAAGACGGCCGGTTGGAGCTTTACAACCTGAGCGACGACCCCGGAGAGTCGCAGAACCTGGCGAACGAGCAGCCTCAACGGCGTGACGAACTGCACCGGCGGCTCGTTGAGTGGCGCGAGTCGGTGCACGCCTTGCTGCCGACGGCCAATCCGGACTGGAAGCCATGACGGCGGAGCGAGGTTCTTGATTCCGCCCCGATGACGGTCTACTCTTCTGTTATTCTCGTCGTTGAGGGCATTCGCCCTGGCTTCTTCAGGACATCGTCTCGGCAATAGCTGAGGCCATTTTCTCTCCCTTCTCCGGAGCTTTGCATGAGCAAGTCATTGCGATCGCGGCACGGGTTTACGCTAATTGAATTGCTGGTGGTCATTGCGATTATCGCCATTCTGATTGCCCTGCTGCTGCCGGCAGTGCAACAGGCGCGGGAAGCCGCGCGTCGCACCCAGTGCAAGAAC
>JAEUIG010000637.1 GCA_016795125.1 Planctomycetaceae bacterium
CTTCGTACGGCGTCCGGGAAACACGCATGCGACTGAACTGTCGTCGCAGACGAATCACCCGCTGAGCCGCCGCATTTCCACGATCCTTTCAGAACGACCGCTGCTGCCCGCTGGCCGCAGCAGCCGGGGACCCCATTCCATGCCTCAACGACTCGGAAATGTAATCCTCTCGATTGCGTTCGCACTGGTGGCAGTCTGCAACGCGTCACTCAGACTGCCGGCTGCCGAGCAGGCGGCGCCGATTGTCGAAGTGGACGTGATTATCGAATTCAAAACTCCCCCAGGTCAGGCGGATCGGGACTTCATCAAGAGGCAGGGGGGCACGGTCACGCACAGCTACTGGATCGTGCCGGCGATCGCCGCACGCGTCCCCCAGCAGGCGCTCGCCGGTATCGCCCGGAATCCCAACGTCAGCCTGGTGGAGCCGGACGTCGAAATCACCGCCAATGACGCCGAACTCGACGCCGCCTGGGGCGTCCAGAAGATCGGCGGAGAGATCGCGCACACCGCAGGGGCGACCGGCAGCGGCGTCAAGGTGGCGGTGCTCGACACCGGCATCGACTACCGGCATCCCGACCTCGACGCCAACTACAGCGGAGGCTGGGACTTCGTCAACAACGACGCCGACCCGCTCGACGATCACGGCCACGGCACGCACTGCGCCGGGACCATCGGCGCGGAGGACAACGGCGTGGGAGTCGTCGGCGTCGCGCCGAACTGTCAGCTGTACGCGCTGAAGGTGATGAATGCGAACGGCAGCGGGTCATTCAGCCGGGTAATCGCGGCGCTGCAGTGGTGCGTGCAGAACGGCATCCAGGTCACCAGCAACAGTTATGGCGCCCCGTCGAACCCGGGTTCGACGGTGCAGCAGGCGTTCGACAATGCAGCGCTCGCAGGCATCGTGTCGATCGCCGCCGCCGGCAACAGCGGCACATCGGCCGGAACGGAAGACAACGTCAACTACCCGGCGCGGTTCAGCTCGGTGATCGCGGTGGGAGCGACGACCAGCGGCGACGTGCGGGCGTCGTACTCAAGCACGGGTCCCAAGATCGAGCTGGCAGCGCCCGGGTCGAACGTATACTCGACCACCAAAGGGGGCGGCTACGGCAACAAGTCCGGCACATCGATGGCCTGCCCGCACGTGGCCGGGGCGGCGGCGGTCCTGGCCGGGGTCGGACTGACCAATGACGAGGTGCGGTACGTGCTGGACATGTCGGCACTGGACCTGGGAGTCTCCGGAATCGACACCTGGTACGGCTACGGCCGAGTCGACCTGGCGACGGCGCTGGAGGCGCTGGCGACCCTGCCGCCGGAGCCGGAACCCGATCCGACGCCAACCCCCGATCCGGTGACGCCGGAACTGGTGACCGTCGACCTGATCGTCTACTCGACGTACGCCGGCAAGGCGAACAACAAACACCTGCGCGTGGAGGTGGACATCGTGGATGACGGCGGCCTGCCGGTCCCCAACGCGACGGTCAGCGTGCAGATCTGGCGCAGCGGCACGCTGGCCTACAGCGGCCCGGCCATCACTGACAGCTACGGCACGGCCACGTTCTCGATCACCAATGCGGCGTCCGGAACCTACGTGACCAACGTGACGGACGTGACCGCGGCCGGTTACGAGTGGGATGGAACAAGCCCCACCAACGCGTTTGCAAAGTAGGAATTGCGATTCTTCGCAGGTGACGAATCGGAGCTCCCCCTTGTGCATGGTGTCGTGCACAAGGGGGTGCTCATTTCAGGAGGCGCTGCGGGCGATTGAGCGTCCGGCGCCGGCGATGCACCGTGGTGGCGATGCGTGCAGCGTCCGCTGCCCCTGCACGAATGTCGCGTCGGGACGCCGCTTGCGGATTACCCGGGACGGGCCGATTCTGACGCCCGTCCACTCGCTCTCGGCAGACGCCGGGAGTTTCTTCACTATCATTTCCCAGATTCCGGCCGCACGTGCCCGGAAGCCGGCCTAGAGTCACTTAATCGGACTCGGTCGCCCATTCGTCGTCGCGGCCGCAAAGCCACTTCGGCTGCACCTCTGATCGACCATCACGAACTGCGAAGTGTGTTTCGCACGGCACTCCGCACGTACAGATTGCGCACATTGCCGCACTCGATACGTCACCGGATCTGCCGCGTTTCGGCCACGTTTCACGGCAATTGCTGCCGCCATCCGGCAGCAGGCGGGGAGGGTCACCTCATGACTGCGAGTTTCGGTCGTACACTGCTCACGGCGGCGTTCCTGTGCACGGGTCTCTGGTTGACGTCCGGTTCCGCGGAGGCTGGCGGCAACAAGGCCGCCAATGTCCAGGTCGACGTCATCATCGGATTCAAGACTCCCCCCGGTCAGGCAGATCGCGACTTCATCAAGAAGCAGGGGGGCACGGTCACGCACAGCTACTGGATCGTGCCGGCGATCGCCGCACGCGTCCCGCAACAGGCGCTCGCCGGTATCGCCCGGAATCCCAACGTCAGCCTGGTGGAACCAGACGTCGAAATCACCGCCAATGACGCCGAGCTGGACGCCGCCTGGGGCGTCCAGAAGATCGGCGGAGAGATCGCGCACACCGCAGGGGCGACCGGCAGCGGCGTCAAGGTGGCCGTGATCGATACCGGCATCGACTACCGGCATCCGGACCTGGACGCCAACTACAGCGGGGGCTGGGACTTCGTCAACAACGACGCCGACCCGCTCGACGATCACGGCCACGGCACCCACTGTGCCGGCACCATCGGCGCGGAGGACAATGGCGTGGGGGTCGTCGGCGTCGCGCCGAACTGCCGGCTGTACGCGCTGAAGGTGATGGACGCCAACGGCAGCGGCTCGTTCAGCCGGGTGATCGCGGCACTGCAGTGGTGCGTGCAGAACGGCATCCAGGTGACGAGCAACAGTTACGGATCGACGACCAACCCGGGTTCGACGGTGCAGCAGGCGTTCGACAACGCGGCCCTGGTCGGGATCGTGTCCGTGGCGGCCGCCGGCAACTACGGAACATCCGCAGGGACGGAAGACAACGTCTGCTACCCCGCACGGTACAACTCGGTCATCGCCGTGGGAGCGACGACCAGCGGCGACGTGCGGGCATCGTATTCGTGCACGGGTCCCAAGATCGAGCTCGCGGCGCCTGGGTCGAACGTGTACTCGACCACAAAAGGGGGCGGCTACGGCAACAAGTCCGGCACGTCGATGGCCTGCCCGCACGTGGCCGGGGCCGCGGCAGTGCTGGTCGGCGCCGGACTGACCAACGACGAGGTGCGGTACGTATTGGACATGTCGGCTCTTGATCTCGGGACGGCGGGAACCGACACGTGGTACGGCTACGGCGGGGTGGACCTGGCGACGGCGCTGGAGGCGCTGGCGACCCTGCCGCCGGAGCCGGAACCGGACCCGACGCCGACCCCCGATCCGGTGACGCCGGAACTGATCACCGTCGATCTGATCGTCTACTCGATGTACGGCGGGAAGACGAACAACAAGAACCTGCGGGTGGAGGTGGACATTGTCGATGACGCCGGCCTGCCGGTCCCCAACGCGACGGTCAGCGTGCAGATCTGGCGCAGCGGCACGCTGGCCTACAGCGGCCCGGCCGTCACCGACAGCTACGGCACGGCCACGTTCACGATCAGCGGCGCCAGGTCGGGGACCTATGTCACGAACGTGACGGACGTGACGGCGACCGGTTACGAATGGGACGGTACAAGTCCCACCAATGCCTTTGCGAAGTAGCCGCTTCGTAAGACTGGTCCGGGCGCCGGCCGTCGCTGTGGTCTCGGTGGCGAAATCCCAAAATGAACATGCCGCCGCGCACGAAGTCGTGCGCGGCGGCGTGCGATTTTTCAGGAGAACCCAGGCACGTAAACGCACAAAGCCCATGCGCCGACGGCGCATGGGCGTGTGATGATGTCAGGAATTCGAGGCCAATCAAACGATCAGGCGGCCAGCTTCGCCTTCTGCCGGCGACGATAGCCGAGGGCGCTCACGGCGCCGAGGCTCAACAGGGCGAGGCTCGACGGCTCGGGAACTTCAAACGGCGGGAAATCGTCCGGAGGCAGGTTGACGTAGCCTTCGCTGTCGCCATCAGTCGCGTGGCCCTGGACGTGCATCCCGATGCGCAGTGCACCAACCACGTCGGTATCCGGGAGGCCGGTCGTCGCATTCACCGGCGCCAGACCGAGCGCAGCGACCACGTCGTCGTAAGTCTGTCCACTGATCAGATCGAACTTGATTCGCAGCCATTCGGTTCCAGCATTCACACCGTTTTCCAGAGTCGGACTTTCAGAATCGGCCGAGAACCCGGCGGTGGTGGTGAAATCGATGTCATTTCCGCCGGGAAGATCCGAGGGGTTCGCCCCCGCGGCATAGCTCACGCCGGTCGGACTGAGAATTTTGGAGATTCCAAACAACGTGCCGTCGTCGAAATACACATCCGTAATCGATGACGCAGCCCCTACGGCATTCAGGAAGATGAAGTTCACCTGATTGACGGACGTCGCACCGTCGCCCGTCGTCCCGCCGTAATTCGACAACAGCGTGGTCTCCGTCCCGGAGGCAACAATCACCGACAACTGATTGGAAACGTCGTCGGGGCCGTTGTTCGTGATCTTTACGAAGTCCAGCGTGACCATTCCGGCGTTCGCCGACTGGCAAACCCCGGTCAGCAGCGCCGCACTCAACAGTGACCGAATTAGTCCGCGCGTAATAGCCCGCATCTTTGGCCCCTTCCTGTCGTGAAGATGGGAAACTCTCAAACCAGTTGCGATCGTAATCGCGCCGCAGGGGATCAGTCCAGTCACCGCTGGTGAGTTTACCGATTTTGCGGATTTTTCATTGACACAAATGTTCACGTGTTTTGTCACACCCAACAGTGCGCCGGCAGCCCCATTGCAACGTGACCGGATTGCGTCAGCAAACCTGCTGACAGACGACTTCCGCGAGTACACCCGCCTCGAATTCGCTGCAATGGCGCCGGCCTCTCGCGTCCCGGTCTCCATGCACTCTCACAGTAGCGGCTCGGCGGGAGCCTCGCCCGGCTTTGCACAATTATTCAGGGGACAGGCAAAGCCCATTCGACTGGTCTGTCCGTCAATTGTTGTCAGCCGGCAGAATCGCGAGCGAAACAGCGCTCCCTAGCGCCAGATTCACCACGGAGGACACGGAGACCACGGAGAAGAACCAGG
>JAEUIG010000644.1 GCA_016795125.1 Planctomycetaceae bacterium
GCCGTGTCTGGTACTTCCAGTCGCCGAGGTTTTCGAATCCGTACAGCCCGTCCTCATCCTGCGAAACGATCGCCGTGATGTCGGGGTCGCCGTCTGCGTCGTAATCCGCGATCAATACGTGAATCGTGCCCGGAGCTGCCAGCAGTTCCCGTTCGCGAAAGTTTCCGCTCCCGACGTTTTCCAGGCACAGCACCGAACCGCGCGCATATCCGAATACGGCGACCACGAGGTCGAGATCGTCATCGCCGTCCAGATCGCCGGCCTGCACGTCCGCCACACGGCGGACGTTGTCCAGCAGAACGCGCTGCGCGAACTGTCCGTCTCGGTTCTCCAGCAGGATCAGCCGGCCGACGGCGCCGTCATCGGGCCAGATGTTGCCGAGGATCGCCACGAGGACATCGCGATCGCCGTCGCGGTCGATGTCGGCGACGGTGGCGTGAGCCGGGACCACCAGATCGCGGCCGAGAACTCGCTCTTCCCAGGCGCCATTGGCGGTCCGCCGGTACCACAGCACGCTGCTGCGCTGCGCGTCGCACGCAATGATGTCGTTGGCTCCGTCCTCGTCGAAGTCGATCACCTGCACATGAGTGATCTGTGGCGCGACTCCCGGTCCAGGGCCGATCGTGACCTGCTGGAGCGTAAGCGTGGACTCTGGAAAACGCGTCCCGCCGGATTCCGGCGCAATCACCCGTCCCAGCGCCGGCACCCGTGGCAGCAGCAGCCATGCCGCGAACGGGATCGCAACAGCCAGCAGGCTCAGTGCGGCGGTCATCTGCCGCGACTGTCGTTTCCTCTCCGGCAACGACTCAGGGCGGTCCTTCGTCATGTTGCAAATGGGCCAGTCCGAACACGATCCGGCAGTGTGGTCAGTCTCTCAGAAGTCGTTGCCGACGGCACATGCGCCGGTGCGATTTCCGGCGCATGTGTCGGACGACCTCGCTTCGATCAGAACACTTCGCCGGTCACTTCTTCTCCGTGGCGCGTGCCGAGCCAGCCGAACGTGCGCAGGTTCATGTTCTCGCTCAGGAAGTGGACCGAGCCGTCGACGAACAGGAAATGCGCCCCGCCCGTGTGATAGCTGCGGAAATTACAGCCGTTGGGATACCCGTTGCCCACGCCCTTGGCGTTGATGCCGTAGACCGTCGATGCGGAGGCCCAGCTCCCGGCCCAATGCATGCGGGAGCCGCAACCGTCGCCCTTCGCGTTCGTGTAGTGCCACTCGCCCACGAACAGCGTGTTCGACGAACCGTCTTTCACCTTGTCGACATTGATCGGCTGCGGATACATCGACAGCATGCCGACCGTTTTCGGTTCGCAGAGCGAATAGTGGATGCCGCCGCCTCCGCCGCCCGCCGCTCCCCAGCCGTGATGCTTGCAGTCGCAGTATGCCTGCAGGTTCGAGCCGTTGGAACACAGGCCGCAGCCGACGCTGTCCACCGGGTGCGTCGACACCGGGCCGGCGCTGCCGACATAGCTCGAGATTGCGGCGTTCGTCGGGCCGATGACCCAGGTGTTGTTCAGTCCGCTCTGCACAATATCCGCGGCTTCGCTGGGACACACATAGGCTGACAGCACCTGGTTGTGCTGAACCATGTTCCGGATGGCCTGGTTCGCCGTATACGGAACGTCCACCTTATTGATGGGGTCCATCTGGTTGAACAGGTTTGCCTGATCGATGTACGGCAGAATCGCCACGCGCCAGCAGTAGCCCTGGCGGATGGAGCCGCACCACGCGCGGTCGTCGTTGTCGCTCGATCCGTAAGGAAACACCCCCGCGACGTCCAGATAGTTGTGCATCGCCAACCCGATCTGCTTCAGGTTGTTGCGACATTGCGTGCGGCGCGCTGCTTCGCGCGCCTGTTGGACCGCCGGCAGCAGCAGTGCAATCAGAACCGCAATAATGGCGATGACTACCAGCAGCTCAATCAACGTAAATGCCCGTCGCCGAGAAATCGTTCGCATAACAGTGCCTTCTCGAAAGAGGAACGGGAACAACAAGAGTCGAACTGCCGCTTGCGGATTCACCGACACCGCACGGAGAGAACTGCTCCGCCGCCGGCTGGCTACTCCTTCTGCAGCTCGATGGAGATGGAACGTGAACCGTCGATGGTCTCCTTCAACCCCGATGTCTCGGGATCGCTGTATTTCTGAGGGATCGCCGACTTCTTGCCGCCGATGCCGAGCTCCCGGTCTTTTTCCGGAACAGTGTCGTCGATCAGGAATGATTCGACGGTGACGGTGTAGTCCCCTTCCAGGACTCCGTCGGATCCCCGTGTCGACAGAGTGAACTCTCCTCCGGCCTTCAGCGGACCGGTTGCAAGCATGCCCTCAGGATCGACGGGGACAAACCGCACGATCCCCATCTCCAGTGGCTTGCCGTCGTAGGTCACCGTGCCGTCGACCGAGACGGTGTCGAGCTCACCCCCACATCCCGCGAGCCCCAGGCAGACAGCAAACGCGGAAAGCAGCGTCCGAACAGCGAGCCTGTCAAACCTGAAAGGCACCTGGCCCGCTCGAAGCTTTCCACTGGCTCGTGATGCACGCTGCTCGCCGTACATGTCTGCCTCCAGGTTGTTTCGAATGCGGCCAATCGTGAATAGAAATGATCCCGAGTCGGCGTTCGACCCAAGTGCAGGGCGAAGACGAGCGTGACGGGGTAGCAGTCGGAAGTCGCGAAACTGAGAGTCTCACCGCGAATTGAGTTGTATACAATATACATAAGTCAGGCGTGCATGTCTACGGTATGCAATTCATCGGCTCGTCGCGAACTGCGTCTGTTCGCATCAACGGCCGCAAGAATGACGCAATTCCGTTCGTCGAGAGAGCGTCCCGAGCAGGTCCAGTGAGGCGTGTGTCATGCTGCTCAGGTCCCCCGTCTTGGCGTGCCGCAACACACCGTGTGCTTCCACGGGAATCGCCATCCCCAGCACTCGTCTCAAGAGGCAGTTTCAGAACCGCACTGCGTGGCCGCAGCCTGTTAGCCTGGGAGCCTGCAATGACAGCATGCGGAACAGGCAGGCTGCCTGTTTCTACGAGTTTTGAAACTGCCTCAAGGCCGAACCCGGTTTCGCGCGCAACTTGGAGCGGACGACGATGCGCGGGGCGCTCCAGGGTCGCCGCCGAAGGATCCCCTCGGCACGGCGGAAATCGCTGGTCCAGTCGTGTGCCAGTACGTGCGCGCCGCCCACTGGAAAGATTCGAACGACGGCGCTGATCACTGTCACCGCCAGGGTGGCGGGCCGCAGTCGACGTGCGTGCGTCGACAAACGCCACGAGGTGGCTGTTCTGTCCGCGGCTGCTCGTTCTGGCACGCTGCAGCAAGTATCAGCGGACCTGGCAGATCGAGTTCTGCAAATCCAGGAGGCACCCTGCAATCGGGGGTTGGCCCGCTGCGAATCCGATTGCAGGCGCGCCTCCACCACTTTATCGACGTGGCACGCCCAGACAGATCCGGAATCCGTCACGGGAGTCGGAGTAGCTGGGGCTCTGCAGTCCGAGACGAACCGCGCAGCGTGCATTGCCGGGAACATCGAAGTAGTTGCCACCGCGGCAGACCGGTCGCGGATTCTCCGTGACGACATACAGCTCTTCGTGCCCCCCCTTGGGATCGAAGTCGTCAAGAATGACCTCCCACACTCCGCCGCACATATCGGCCATGCCGAAGCCGTTGCGACCTTGCTCGCCGTAATGATCGACCGGCGAGACGAACGAATATCCATCACTCCAGGGAGCTTTGCCGAGCGGCCACGTCTGTTTCCGGTCCGGCAGGAAATCGATGGCGGAAATGTTCAGCCGGCCTTCACCGTCATGGAGTTCGTTGCCCCACCAGAAATACTGGCTTTCCTTGCTGCCGCCGCGGCACGCATACTCCCACTCGGTCTCCTGGGGGAGTCGGTACTCCAGTCCGTCCGGCAGTCGTCCCGCATCGCGCTCCCGCTTCGTCAACCAGCTGCAGAAGGCCCGTCCATCGTTCCAGCTCACACAGACGACCGGAAAGTCGTCCTGCATAGGGAAGTCGAAGTTCGGATCGCGCCAGCTCTTGCCGGGCATCGGCTCCCACGGATGGACGACCTGCGTGGCCAGATGGTAGCCATCCCAGTCCGGATTGAAGCATTGTGTCTTGCCGCCCGGTTTCTCCGCGTCGGTGACGTAACCGGTTTCTTCAGTGAAACGGCGGAACTGCCCGACGCTGACTTCCGTGCGCCCCATCCAGAAACCGTGCGGGACGCGCATCAACCGCGGCTGTTCGCCTTCGTACGACTCACGGTCGGTTCCGGGCTGTGCCCCGCCTTCAATGCCGGTCGCCCAGGCTTTCTCCTCCGGAGTACTCCCCATCATGAACTCGCCGGGCGGAATGTACACCAACTCCAGCGTCACGCCGCCGCTCAAGTCCGCCTGCCGGGTGTCTCCCTGTTTCGGCTGGTCGGCTCGGGCGATCTGCGTCAGGCAAACGACGACGCAACCAACCGCAATCACACGCACGCTGACTGAAGGCATCAACCAACTCCTTTCATTCGGGCATACTGGCGCGGTCCGCTTTGACGATGCGTCGCTCAGGCCGCCATGGAGAGTGGCGCAGGTCGAGAAGCGTTGCTCCGGAATTCGGCAGGCGTGTGGCTTCCGCGGCTGCGCCGACGTTCGCCAGTCTACACTCCCCGGTGCATCAGCAACACGATGACCTGCCGAGCACCGGGGAGCAATTGCTCAGACGGCAGTGACAGCAATCGCACGGGGCCCATCGCGAACACTCCCGGCACTTCGGCGCCCGCGACGAGTGGCGGAACGGCATTGGGAGGATCGCCAGTTAAATCAGGTACCGTCACGCAACCAGAATTGCGGATGGCGCACCCGCGATCTGCTTGACGGAGCGCGCCTGGGCCAATTGGCTTTGTGCCTGTCATGCGATGTTCGGGCCAGTTGCGTCGTGTGGCGCGGGCCGACAATGAGGTCTGGTGGAGCACTATCGCTGCAACCACCGCTCCACGGCTCTCATCGTAACGGCCGCCGAACCGCAAAGAAGTGCTCCCCACAGTATGTCAACGATCGTGAGACGAAGCGACCAGTTCTCCAGGGTCGCCCGATTCGTCAGGTCATAGATGCCGTACCCGATCAGCCCGAACAGCAGACCCCAGCCAAGAGCTTGAAGCAGCGTGGCCGAGGGTCCCATGGCCGGTCGAACGAACACCACGATGCCCAAAGGAATCAGCAGATACACGAGGATCGCGGCCGGCCAGCGGGGCGCGAGGGACGGTCCGTCCCGTCTGGCCAGCTCCCCCAGTTCGGTGTTGTAGAAGTCCTTCATCAGCAGACCAATCCACACCGCATCGCATGCGAGGAACACCAGCAGGACAGCGAGATACAGCTTGATGGAGAACATCAGTCGCCCCGTTCGATGATCGGACGATCGGCAGTCGTTTCGAAATCCAGTGACGCCGGGAGAACCGAAAGTCCGAAGCGGAGTTCACCACAGCGAATGCGTGCGCCTGCTGGAAGTGCTTTGCTGAGTTGTCGGCCTGTCGCCGGTGAACCTTCCGAATACCTGTCTGCTCGGGTTCTTCCGTTGCTCGTCAGCGGGTGCGCGAGACGCCTCGAGAGTTCCGCCTTCTCGGCCATCTCTTCCGGAGTGATCTCGCGAGGCTTTCCAGCTGCTGCATCGAGTCGCAGTGGGACCCGAACTGCAGTCGCCGGCGCAGCGGTTCATTCAGCATCTGCCCGCCGATCACCAGCAAGCTGCCGGCGTTGCGGCAGGCTTCGGCGACAACCGTGAACTGCGCAACGAAGTCCGCCTCATCCGTGAAGTACGAGACGCTCAGCCAGAAGAGACGCGGCCGTTGCGTCGCGACGGCACTCGCGAGGGAATCGGCGGGAATCGACGGTCCAAGGTTTGTGGCTGACCACCCGCAGTCGCGCAGAACCAGGTCCGCCATCATGCCGGGGAGCGTGTATTGATCGTCGGAGAGAGTTGCGCCCAGAGCCGTCCATTGACTGTCTGTCGGCGGAAGCAGGCGGCGGAACTCGGACAGCGCCTGTTGAACGATCTCGCAGCTGCGCCGCTCCTGGTAAACTTCGGCCGTACGGCATTCCCAGCGTCGGCCGACCTCGTGCAGGGCGGCCGCAATCACCTGATCGCAAAGCAGGCTCAAAGAATGCCCGGCGAAGTACAGGTCGAAGAGCAGTCTTCGGACGGACTCCGCCTGTCCGGCGAGGAGAGCGTCGGCGAGCCGCTCGCCGCCACGTCGAAGCCCAAGCTGGGCGCCGTCTGTGACGGGTGGCAGGCCCAGCACCTCCGGGGTGGTCAGCGGCTGCTGCTCCTCTCGTACGAACCGGATGACATCTGCGATTCGCATGCGGCGATGCCCGCCGGCCGTGCGGGTGGTGGGAATCCGTCCGGTGTCGCACCAGCGTTTGAGCGACGATTCGCTGACCCCGATCGCGCGAGCGACCTGCTTGGGGGACACCAGTTCGCCTGCAGCGTCCATTTGTTCGCTCGCTCCAAGTGCGTGAATTGGACGATTCTAACCGATCGCGGCGCCGCACTGCCGAAATCTCGGTGAATCGACAACCATGTGTGCGGTCCTGTTTTCGGCCGGGACGGCGCTTGCCCTGCCAAATCCCGGCATGTACGATATGACCGTTTTGACCGATTTTAGTGCCGGACATGGGCCCATGACGCCGGACTTCGACATCGAGGTGTTTTTCGACGGCGGCTGCCCCATTTGCCGCAATGAAATCGCGTTCCTCCGGCGAATTGACCGCCGGCGGCGTATCCGGTTCACCGACATCACCCCGCTGAGCCCAGCCGGAGAGGTCGACCACATTCCCTTCCAGCAACTGATGGCGGAGATTCACGGTCGGTTGCCGGACGGCCGCTGGGTCAAAGG
>JAEUIG010000305.1 GCA_016795125.1 Planctomycetaceae bacterium
CGGGAAACTTTGACCGGCACCGCCTGCCCCACCCGCTCGCCGAAAAACTCCGGCAGCCGCAGCGGATCGAGTGCATCGCCAATGGTCTGACCGTCGACTGCGACCAGCTTGTCCCCGGCCTTGATGCCGCTCTCGGCCGCCGGAGACCCGGGACGCACGGCGGAAATCTTGCCGATGTCCATCTGCAGCCCCAACGTGCGGAACGGCTGTGCGGGGACTTCGAGCGTCACCGTTTCGGGCGGCTGGCCCTCGCCGCCGCGCTCGACCTCCACCTTCACCGGTGTGCTGCGGTGTTCGACCATCAGCGATTCGAGCTGCGGATACGAGCTGACCTCCTGCCCATCGATGCGGCGGATCACGTCTCCAGGCTGCAGTCCGGGCTTCAGCGAATCGAACGGTGAGCCGGGCACGACAATCGCTCGCGTGGGATCATCCGGCATCGCCGCGACGCGCAGGCTCCGCGCCGGTCCGACGCCGATGGTCCGCCGCGTCCGTTTCTCGCCGTCCGGCTTCGACGGCTCCACGGTCACCGTGTAGGTCTCCCCGTCGGCATGCGCGCCCCGGATGGTCACCGGGCCGCTGGAGAGCACGACGTTCCGCATCAGATCGTTGAAATCGTCGATCGGCTCGCCGTTGATTTCAGTCAGCGTGTCGTCCGGACGGATGCCGTTGAGCCACGCCGGCGACCCGACTTCCACCGCGCCGACGTCGCGATCCACCTGCTCGACGCCTCCGCGAAACGCGAGTACGAAGAACATCAGCCCGGTGATGATGTTCATGATGACGCCGGCCGAGATGATTGCGATCCGCTGCGGCACCGACTTCGCGGTGTAGGACCGCGGGTCCTGCGCGATTTCGTCGCTCGTCAACTGGCTCGGATCGGCGTCGTCCTGGCCCAGCATCTTGACGTAGCCGCCGAACGGAATCGCCGACAGGGCGTACTCCGTCTCGCCCCACTTCCGGCTGAACAGCACCGGACCAAAGCCGATGCTGAACCGGTCCACCTGCACGTCGCACCATTTGGCGACGGCGAAGTGCCCGAGTTCGTGAAAGAAAATCACCAGTCCCAGGCCGAGGGCGACCGTGAGAATATTGAGCAGCGCCGACGGATCGAACGCGGCGAGTACCAGGGTCAGGCTGTCCAACGTTCCGTCTCCTTCCGCGCCCACTCGTCCATGACGAGCAGGTCGTGCAGCGTGGGCGCAGGGTTGAAATGATGATGCTCGAGCACCGCGCGGCAGGCGCGCGGGATATCGGTAAACCTCAGGCGGCCGGCGAGAAACCGCTCGACCGCCACTTCATTGGCCGCATTCAGCACCGCGCCGCAGGTTCCCCCGCGGCGGGCCACTTCGAAGCCGAGCTCCAGTGCCGGAAAACGATCGCGGTCGGGTGGCTCGAAGTCCAGTGCCATTTTTCGGGTGAAATCCAGGCAGGGGCTCGTCCCGTCCAGCCGCTGGGGATACGTCAGTGCGTACTGGATCGGCAGCTTCATGTCGGGGGGCGACAGCTGGGCGATCGACGAGCCGTCCACAAACTCGACCAGTGCATGCACGATCGACTGCGGATGCACCACCACGTCGATCTGCTCCGGTTCCAGGTTGAACAGCCACCGCGCTTCGATGATCTCCAGCGCCTTGTTCATCATGGTCGCTGAGTCGATCGAAATCTTGCGCCCCATGTTCCAGGTGGGATGCGCCAGCGCCTGCTCCGGGGTGGCTTCTTGCATCCGGTCGGCCGTCCAGGTGCGGAACGGCCCGCCGCTGGCCGTGAGGATCACCCGCCGCACGTCGCACCGCCGCCCGGAGTGCATCGCCTGAAACACCGCGCTGTGCTCGCTGTCCACGGGCAGGATCGTCGCGCCGGTCCGCTTCGCGAGGTCCATCACCAGCGGGCCGGCGACGACCAGCGTTTCCTTGTTCGCGACGGCGACGGTCTTGCCGCATTCGATGGCGGCCCAGGTGCCGCGCAGTCCGGCGGCGCCGACGATTCCTGAGACCACGACATCCGTCTCGGGATCAGCTGCGAGCTTCTCAACCGCCGTCGCCCCGAAATCCAGTTCGACACCCGGAAAGGCCGACGCAGGGATTTCCGGTCGCAACCGTTCCTGGGCGATGACGACCTTTCGCGGCCGGAACCGCGTGGATTGCTCCGCCATCCGCTCCCAGCGTGTGTGCGTGGACAGGCTGACCGCCTGCATGCCGTCGCGATGCGCGTCCACGACATCGAGGCAACTCGTGCCGATCGAGCCAGTGGATCCGAGCACCGCGATCCGTTTCATCACCGTTGCCCCCGGCCCGCCGGCACACCCGTTGTCCGTGACCAAACCAGGCGCGTCACAGGCTCATCCGTGCCTGTCATGCCGCCAATCTGGAGATCGCCGGACCGCGAACGAAAACCCCTGCGCAGGCGAAACTTCCGGACGGAGTTCGCGATGACTCGCGCAGCGTGGAATTCTAGGGAGGGAGCGAAAACGCCTCAAGCCCGTCATTTCGACAGGCGGGCTCCAGCTTACTTCGCGTCGGACTTCGACTTGACCAGCTTGGACAGGCGGGCTTTCGTCCGCGCTGCAGCGTTCTTGTGGATCAGGTTCTTCGCAGCCGCCTGATCGAGCCGCTTCGCCGCGGCCCGGATCGCTTCCTCAGTCGCCGCGGCATCGCCTCCTTCAGCGGCGGTGCGGACCTTCTTCACGGCATTCCGCAGCGCGGTCCGCTGCGAACGGTTTCGCAACCGGGCCTTGGCGTTCTGACGGAGGGCCTTCTTTGCGGCGGTCGTGTTGGGCATTGGCAGCAGAACCAGGAAACGAGCGTACAGGTCGGTCGATGCCGCGAGCCTCTCCCGCGGCGGCCTTTTCATCGAAGTTCCGCAGTGTATGCACCCCGGAGAACAGATTCCAGCCCGCACCCGCAGGTTTTTCGCGGGGGACTTCAGATCGCTGCCACACCCGGAAGGAGAGCCACACGCGCCCCGCACAACAATTGCCACAAGGCAGAAGGATTTACAGAAGGGCACAAAGGACACGAAGGTCATGTAAGGCAGGAATACGTGCGCACCTGCTTCGTGTCCTTCGTGGCCTTCTGTTCAATTCTTGTTCTTCGCTTGTTTCCAACAGCGATTTCGGGCGAAATCGAACGCAATTCCTCATTCGCGTGCTCTGAAAGCAAGCACCTGAGTTGTGCGGACGTCAGTCTGCCTGAAACGCAATGCTTGCTCTTATGTGCCTGCCGCCGCCAGTTCCGGAGCCTTCGCCGCCGGTTGCCACCCGATCAGCTGCAGTTCGACGTTCTCGTAGCCGTTGAACGAATTCAGGCTCGGCGAAAAGCAGATCGACAGGGCCGCGTCGCAGGCTGCGATCTCGTCGGCCCAGTCCCCCTTGCCGAACGCCACGCAGCGAAGCACCGAATTCCCCTGCCGCACGCGCAACGACAGGTGCCGCTCCCCGCCCCCCATTTTTTTCGGCGGCTCGACGAGTTCCACGCGCGAAGTCATCAGCACCGGACGGCCGTGTTCGGCCCCGAACGGGCCCAGCCGCTCCAGTTCCCGGACGGCGCGGTGCGTCAGGTCGCCGAGCTGCACCTCGGCGTCGACGTTCACGGCCGGCGCGTGGTCCGGGGCATCCCGATTCGAGGCCGCGTACTCGACAATCGCAGTGCGGAAGGCGTCGATGGTCTCTTTGCGGACATGCAGTCCCGCCGCCGCCCGGTGGCCGCCGAAGCGTTCCAGATGCTCCCGGCAGGCCGTCAGCGCCGCATGCAGGTCGAATCCGCCGTGAGTCCGCGCCGACCCCTGGCCGGTCTGCTTCTGCTCGTCGAGGGCGATCATGATGGCGGGTCGCGCGTATTGCTCGGCAATCCGACCCGCGACGATGCCCACCACGCCGACGTGCCATTCCGGGTGCGCAATCACCAGCACCGCCTGCTCTGCCAGCGCCGGGTCCGCTTCAATCAGTTCGCGAGCCTGCTTGAACATCTTCCGCTCGACCGACTGCCGGGTCTTGTTCAGCTCGTCGAAGTGCGTGGCAATCTGCGCTGCACGCTGCTCGTTGTCGGTCGTCAGCAGTTCCACGGCGAGCCGCGACTGCCCGAGCCGGCCGGCGGCATTGATCCGCGGCGCCAGCGAGAACCCGATGTCCTCGGCCGTCAGCGTCTGCTTGTCCTTCAGGCCGGCCACTTCCAGCAGTTGAGTCAGCCCTGAATGCGGCGTTTCCCGGATCGCCTTCAGGCCATAGCAGACGATGATGCGGTTCTCACTGCGCAGCGGGACGACGTCCCCGACGGTCCCCATCGCGGCCAGTGCCACGGCCGATTTCAGAAACTCGCGCATCCGCGGGGAAACCTTCCGCGTCTCGCCGTTCTCATCGGCGTTCAGAATCTGGCAGACCCGCCACGCCACTTTGAACGCCACGCCCGCGCCGCACAGGTCTTCAAATGCCGATGCGTGCCCCGGCAGTCGCGGATGCACCACGACATCCACATCGGGCAGCTCTTCTGCAAACGTGTGGTGGTCCGTGACAATCAGTTCCAGCCCCAGTTCCCGCGCCACGCGCGCTTCCGCCAGGCTGGCAATCCCGCAGTCCACGGTAATGAGCAGCCGCTGCGGGTCTTCGGCGTGCAGTTGCCGCAGCGCTTCCGAATTGAGGCCGTAGCCTTCCTCGAACCGGCAGGGGATGTAGTAGTCGACCTGCGCCCCCGCCAGCTTGAGACACCGCCAGAGGATGCTCGTCGCGGTGATGCCGTCGACGTCGTAATCGCCGTAGATGGTGATCCGCCGCCCGGCACGCACCGCGGCGACGATCCGCTCCGCCGCCGCCGCCGCCCCGGGAAGCGTGTCCGGGTCGGACAGTTCGCTGATGTTCGTCGACAGCAGCGCTTGTGCTGCGGCCCCGGACGGGACGCCGCGAGCGGCGAGAATCTGCGCCAGCAAGGGCGCACATTTCAATTCCTGGCACAGCCGGCCGATGGCCGCGCGATCATGCGGCGCCACTCTCCAGCGCGTCATGGCCGACAGACTCCCTTCCCACGGGTGTTGGCAGCGAAACAGCAAAACGATGCGAAGTGGCCGATTACATCAGACGCGACGGCGACCGTCAAACACCGTGCCGAACGTGTCGCGAACAACAACACCCGCCGCTTATTCCTTCGGCTTCCGGCTGATCGGCACGCCGATCATGCTGCCGTGAAACACCAGCACGTCGTTGACAAACCCCTGGAACTCGAACTCGGCGCGCATTCTCGGCTTCACCCGCTTGGCGCGCGCGCAGATGATCAACCGGCAGGGAGGAAACACCGGCGCGCGGAATCGAACTTCGTCCATGCCGCCAAAGCCGAGATAATCGCCGCTGCCCAGCAGCGAAAACTTCTTGGCGTAGAACGACGCCAGCTGCGCCGCGGCCTCGCAGAGGATGACCCCCGGCATCAGCGGGAAGCCCGGCATGTGCCCCTTGATCCAGAACTCGTCGTCGGTCACGTCCTTGAAGCCGATCAGGCCGTGATTCTGGCGATCGACCCAGACCACGCCGGAGAGCTGCTCCATCTCGTGCCGCTGCGGATTGACCTTCCGCACCTCGTCGAGGTTGTACTGCGGCTTGTCGTAATTGAACGGCTTGTAATCAAAAAACGGCGGCGGTGGCATTGTGGCAAAATCTTAAAGGGAGTCGCGTCGAGTCGGAATGCGCGATTCTTCAGGTTCACTGTCCATGGTCCATCGTCCATGGACCATCAGACGTCCAGAATCTGGCGGATTTGACGCAGGTCCGTCAACAGTCGGTCGGGCTTCATTGCGGAATCCTTCAGGTGTGCCGGCTGCACCAGGCAGCAGACGGAATCGGCGGCGTACAGCGCCGTTCGCACGCCACTCTGCCGCGCGACGGCCAGGTCGTCGTCCAGCCGATGGCTGATATACAGGATCGTATGCGGTTCGATGCCCTGTTTCACCAGCGGCGCGAATCCGGAGGCAAACAAGGTCGGCGACGGTTTGCGGACTTGCAGGTCCGACGAAATCGCGACGGCCGACGCGGAAATCAGCTCGCTGAGCGAATGCACCGGCGCCTGCTGCTGAAACGCCCGCAGCAGCTGCGCAGTGGAAAACGACTGCCCGTCGTCGATGATTCCCTGCCGCAACCCCCCGCCCATAATCTGCCGGAGGACATCGACCACGCCGTCGCTGGCCGCCACTCCCTGCAGGTTTGCATGGAAGAAGTACGCGACCTTTTCTGCGAAGTCCCCCAGCTCGCCGTAAAAGCCGACGTCGTACTTGTACTCGTTGCGGATCAGCCGGTCGATCAGCTTCGCCCAGATTACAGTCGAATCAATCTCACGCTGGTCTCCGCGGCCGCGCGTCGAAATCGGCTTCAGTCGCTCTTCGTCGATCGCCCGCTTGTACTGCTGCAGCATGTACTCCCACGGAGCGCCGGGCTTGCGGCTCATGCTCTGCCACATGTTGAACTCCTGGATCGTCTTCTCCAGGGCGATTTGCATCCGCAGT
>JAEUIG010000326.1 GCA_016795125.1 Planctomycetaceae bacterium
GGCAATTTCGGCCATCATCGGCGCGGGGATCGTACCGGCCGCGCTGGAGATGATGGACCAGGGCATCGTTGAAGCGGTTGAGGCGGCGTTCCATTTCGGATTTCCGCTGGACGCCGGCGCGGTGCTGCTGATCGAAGTCGATGGATTGGAAGTTGCGGTCGACGAGGAAGCCGCGCGGATCGTCGAACTGTGCGCCCAGAACGGCGCCCGTGAAGTCCGCAAGGCGAACTCGCCGCAGGAACGCCTGCTGCTGTGGAAGTGCCGCAAGCAGGCGTTCGGTGCAATCGGGCGGCTCTCGCCCAGCTACTGCACGCAGGACGGCGTCGTCCCGCGCACCAAGCTGCCGGAAATTCTCAACTTCATCACCGCGACGAGCGCCAAGTACGGGCTGCGGATCGTCAACGTGTTTCATGCCGGCGACGGCAACATCCACCCGATCCTGTTGTTCGATGAACGCGACGCCGAGCAGGTGCAGCGCGTCATCCAGGCCGGCGACGAAATCCTGTCCAAGTGCATCGAACTCGGCGGCAGCGTGACCGGCGAGCACGGCATCGGCGTCGAGAAGATTTCGTTCATGGGACCGGTTGAGGGGGCCGAGGGGGAAGGGGCACATGCGTCCCTGCCCCTTGACTCTCAGCCCTCAGCCCTCAGCCCTCGTCGGTACCTCTTCACCGCCACCGACCTCGCCGTCATGGAAGACCTGCGTCGCGTCTTCAATCCCCGCGGCAACTGCAGCCCGAAAAAAATGCTGCCGACCGCCGGCGGCTGCGGGATGGAGCAGATTGAAAGAACGGGGAAGCGAGCGGCGATGTGAGGCGACCGACGGAGCGATTCATCCTCCTTCGAGAACGTGTCACTGGCAGAGCAAGTGGCGCTCTTTTCGACTTAGAGCCTATCCGAAAACCGAAAAGGGGTGGCCGGGGCTGGACCGAAGGGAAGCCCCGGTGTGTGTTCGCCGGGGTTTCGCGTTGCTCCAACCCCGGCCACCCGGGTGGTTTGCAGTTCTCGGATAGGCTCTTACGGTGACAGGATATTCGGCTGCGACCAGCGGATGCGGGACACCCACACGCTGCCGTCCGCCCCGCGCGGGTCCGGGATGTCCGACAGGATGTACTCCGCGTCGGTGATCCAGGACTCTTCCGCTGTGATGGCGCAGGCGCCGAAGTTGCCCAGCGGAGCGCCTCGATCGGGAATCGCCACCTGCTCGGTGGCCCGCATCACGGTCAGCGTCTGCGGATCAACCTGGGCGATGAACAGCGGTGCGCGATTGCGAAAAATATGATCGTTGTTGGCGCCACGACGGGTGTACGACAGAAACAGCCCGCCGCTGTGGACCAGCCAATGCTGCTGAGTGTTGTAACTGCCGAGGTCCGTGCCGTCGTCGAACTTCCACGGCGTCATCGGTGCGAAATGCAGCCCGTCATCGCCGGTCGTCACATAGGCGCCGTCATCGTTGCGCAGCGTGAGGTAGTACCGCCCGTCGTAGTACGCCAAAGATGGTTCACAGATGCCGCGTCCGCCCGCCATGCCGATTTCGTCGCCTGCCTCAACGAACGACAGGGTCTCGCCGTCGAACCGGCACAGCAGCATGGTGGCGGCGTAGTCGCTGCCAGTCGGCCCCTTGATATAGCACGGCACCAGCAGCGTTCCGTCCGGCTTCACGAGCCACTGCACGCAGCCGGGCGCGAGCTGGAAATACTTGTCCTCGAGATGCGGAGTCTCCAGCAGCTTCCAGGCCTGCCAGTCGTTGGTGGCCGGGTCGTACACGGCATAGGCGCACTGGTATCCGCCGGGGACTTCCGTGAGTTGCTCGCCGGTGCGGCTGTAGCGGAGCTTGGTGCCGATGGCGATCAGCTTTTGGGTGGGTGCATGCCAGCCCGGGGTGACGTCACACACGGCGATGTCGACAGCGTCGGATTCCTTCTGCCAGTCCAGTTCCGGCGGCAGGACGGGCGCGGTCCAGGTGGCGCCGAGATCATCGGTCCGCATGAAGGACAGCCCGGAGTAATGGTCGGACGCCTGCAGATGCTTCTGCAGTGTGAGGATCACGGCTGGCCCGCCGTTCTTGCCGGCGCCCGGAATGGCGGCCGCCCGTGGGTGGAACCAGCAGAAGTCCGCGCTCAATTCCCGCAGCGGCACGTCGGTGGAGATCGAGAAGCCCAGAGGTTCGGCGGCCGAGACCGGAGACCACAGCAACAGCATGATTGCCGCGACAAGGAGGGACGACACCGGCGGTTTGCGATTCATGGAGGCTCTCGTGTTGTGCTGACTCGCTGCGATTGCGGCTCGACGCTGCGTGTGCAAACAAGTTCGCTTGAGTACAGTATTCCGGCTCACCGTTTCTCTCGCCACAGTACCGCGAATCAACGTCGCCCGCACGCTTCGGACCGTTGAATACGCTGCATCGAAACCTCGCTCGCTGGATCGGCCTCATGATTCGCTTCGCCCCATATGTCGGGTTCTTCGTCGTGCTCGCCGTCACGAGTCTCGCGTGTGTTGAGGCGGCGGAACCGTCTGCGACGCGGCCGCCGGACGACAGCCCCCTTGCTGAAAAGGCCGCGTACCTGCAGCAGAATCTCCTCGACAAGCACTGGCTGGATGGCCTGTATGTGTCGATCACGCCTACAGCGCCGGACGGAGTCCGACTGGAACAGAGCGTGAACACTTCGGGAAACGTGATTCACGCCGGCGTCTGG